>JARYMD010000386.1 GCA_029907285.1 Verrucomicrobiota bacterium
CGTCCACAGCGGAACAATCCCGTTAATAGACTTGCATCTGTTGCAGGAACACTGCTCTGTCGCGCTGCGCCGGCGTGGGTCGGTGTGCGTCAGCAAGCCACATCTGCAGCGTTGCTACTGTCGGACCAAGCCGAGCATGTCGGCCCTGGCTTGATAGACACCGGGTCAGAGAACAGCCCATGTTAGGGAGTAACACTTACATCAACCGGATTGAAGAAGTCGCACGGATGCTGGGGCTGACGAATCTGCAGCCGCAGATTGCCGCATGTCGTGCGCAGTGCAATGGGACTGCAGGGATAGATGTTGCGGTTTTCGGGCGGTTCAAAGCCGGCAAGAGCTCGTTCCTCAACCATTTGACCGGCCGGACTGTTTTGCCGATCGGGGTCCTGCCACTTACAGCGGTTGTGACCCAGCTGCGCGGCGGGCCCACTGAAAAGGCGGAAGTCCGGTTTCTCGATGGGAGCACACGCGTCATTCCCGCGACTGAAATCGGCCAGTATGTCGGGGAAAGTTCGAATCCGAACAATGTCAAGCAGGTTGATTCGGTGGTGGTGGAACTGCCGGCTTTGGCGCGGCTGGCGCCGCTGGAATTTGTCGATACGCCCGGTTTGGGGAGCGCATTCGCGCACAATACTGAGGCGGCGATGAAATGGCTGTCGAATGTTGGGGCGGCGCTGGTGGCGGTGAGTTCGGACGCGCCATTGTCTGAGCGCGACCTTGGCCTGCTGGAGGAGCTGAGGCGTCACACGCCAAAGATTGTGTTGTTGCTGACAAAGGCCGACCTGCTCACCGAGCCGCAACGGAATGAAGTGATTGATTTCGTGCGCGGCCAAATGCGCCGCATTTGGAACGAGGAATACCCTGTGTTTTTCTACTCAGTGCGGCCGGGTCTGGAGTCTTTCAAAGAGACTCTCGAAGCCAGGCTGCTCATGCCGCTGATCAGGGACAGAGACGCTGCCGCTGATCAAATTGCAAGGCACAAACTGGCATCGTTGATGGAGCAGGCGCTCAATTACGTCAGGGTTGCCCACGCTGCTGCCACACAGGCTGATTCTGCGCGGCTGGCGTTGGCTGACAAACTCGGCGAAGAACGCCAGCAGTCTGATCTGTTCCGTTCCGAGCTTGGAGTTCTTGCGTACCAGCTCTCTGCATCGGCGCTCGAGTCGTCGTTGAGCCGGCTTCAGCCGACGCAGGCTGCTTTGCGGGAAAGGCTGGTTAGAGAACTGCGGGCGCAGTTTGCTGTGTGGCGGATGCGGCTGCCGGGCCTGGTGCGTGCCTGGCATGATTGGCTGGGAGAGTTTTTCAAGCGTGAATTGAGCGATGTTTCGCGGACACAGAAACAAATGTTTTGCGAGCCGCTTTACAGGTCGAATCAGCATCTCACGCGGATTTTGTGCGGGTTTCACGATCGTCTGGCATCGCATGTGAAGGCTGCGCTTGGCGTGACGCTAGCGCCGCGCCAGTTCACGCTGGAAGTGGAAGAACCATTGGCGCCGCCGATAGACGTCGGGTTCGGCTTTGATGTCGTGATTGACCTTGTCGGGCACCTTGTGCCGATGACGATTTTCAGGCGTGCGATTGAGCGTTCGCTGTTGCGAAAGGCATGTTGGGAGCTGGAGAAGAACATCTCACGTTTGGCGGCTGCGTGGCGCGACCGCGTGGCCGTTGCCATCGGCTCCCTTGTGAAGCAAGCGGAACAAGCGGCGCTGGAAGAACTGTCGGCGCTGGAACAAATGCTTTCGCAGACCGCATCCAAGGCGCCCGTGTTGCAGGAAACGATCAAAGAACTGGAAAGCGCCATCGAACAGGTGCGCGGAAAACAGACGAAGCCATGAATTGAGGGCGGGAAGCGCGCGGCGGGGGCCTTGTTTGGGGCGTTGCACTTGGGGATTGGACGGATACTATGTCCAACCATGAGTCTGACTTCGAAGAGGCTCGAGCGCCTGCAACGCAGCCTTGAACTTGCGCTGAATCAGGAATGGCCGCAACTGATCCGGACCAAACGGCATCTGACTGGACTGCGGCCAATGCCGATCAGATCGGACATCAAATCGGCAGGAACACTTCCGGTTGTGGCAACCGTGGCCACCGACGGCGGAGAGAATCGGCTGAACTTGGATCCGATCCGGGTCCAGGTGCTGCGCGCGGCTGACAGCACAGGCGAGGTTTATTTCGAGGATTTCATTCCTCTTTCCCTTCAACCGGAGGAAATACTGCGGTTCTATTTCAAATCTGAACCAAGGCTGCAGAGATTTCTTGAATGGCTGGGGTGTGACTGGAATGAACTTCTGCCGCGGACGGACTATCAGCGGGGCAGTTTGCTGGCGATGTTGCGGGAGCTGCTTGAGTGGGCGGCTCTTTTGAAGCTGGCAAGCAAGGGCCCCCCAAAGCTCTTGATCCGAGACGGCCTTCTTCGAAGCGTTTTGCTGAACGAGCCGGTGTTTGTTGCGCTCCGCCGAAGACTGGAACAGTTGACAAACCGGCAGGGACACTTGTTGGCCGGGCTAGCAAAGCGGTCGAAGGTGATCAATTACCTGACGTTTGCGTTTGGCTTGAACGAAACATTCGGAGACGGGCAGCCGTCGTACCTTGTGGTGCCGGCAACTCTGTAACGCGAGGCTGCGCCGGAGCAATACCGCTGGATCGGAGAACGTGCAATGGGCCAATTGCATGTCGCACGCCTTGACGCCGGGGATGGCGTGCCTCTGTTTCCAGTGGACGTTGCCGCGTGGCAACGGAATCGTGCGGCAGAAGTAATGGTTTTGCTGCATGAATCTGCGCGTGGCAGTTTCCCTTTGCGCGGCTACCCGATCGCGCTTGTGCGCGCTCATGAACATGCCCGGCTCGGCGCTCTGGAAACCGAAATGTTCGAGCAACTCCTGCTTGAAGAGCTTGCTGCCCGGGATTCGAAAACGGCACAGCAAGCACATTTGCTGAAGCTCATTGGCCGCCAGCTCATCGAGGAACCCAGCCATGACGAACTCATTTAAGCTTGGTCTGTACTCGGACGAAAGGCCCGTCGGCTTGCTCAAGGGCTTCTCGCCGCTGCCCCACCAGTTGGAAGTCGATGCCATTGTGCCATACGACGAGCGCGGGCTGCCGGGGTTCGGCGAGTTTCTCCTGGTTGAACTGGACGAGACACGCGCCATGGTGGGGCGGGTCAGCAAGTACCATACAGCCGGTCAACTCACTTCCGCGCAGGGCGACGCCTATCTTGCCGACCTTGCAAAGGCAGATTTGCAGTTGCCGGAGCCGATTGCGCGCCAGATGGTGCGCTACAACCTAAAAATCCATCTGCTCGGCCAGTTGAGCATTGAAGGCGGCAAATTCAGATTCGCGGTCGGCAAACGCGCGTTCGCCACACTGGGGAGCAAGGTCAGGACACCATCCGAAGCTGCTCTGACATTTCTGTGCAATGTCGGGCTGGAAAACGACGCTACTGCGGCGTCACTCGGGCTTTTGGCTTACGGCGAACACGTCATGAATGTGCCGGTCAGGTTCAGTGTCGCTCTTCTCAAGGGCAAACGCAGTTTCGTGTTCGCGCGTGCCGGGTACGGCAAGAGCAACCTGATAAAATACCTTGTTTCGCAGCTCTATTCGTCCCCGCCAGACGTTGGGCTGCTGATTTTCGATCCTGAGGGTGAGTATGCGCTGCCGGACGCTCATGGGCGGCCGGGGCTGGCCAACGTGCCGGCACTGAGTCCGCGGCTTGGGCTTTACACAAATCGCCGTGTGCCCGCCCAATACGCAAGCTTTAGAAAGGGCGATGTGCACGTGGATTTCGGCGATTTTCCGCCCCAGGACATTGTTGCGACGTTTGTGCCGCAGGAGAAACAGGAAATGGTGTTCGCCAACATTTTCGTCCGTTGGGTCAAAGAAGGGCGCAAATACGGGCTGGGCGCAATCATCGTCACGCAACAGCCCGGCGCGATTTCGGACCAGATCATCAGCCAGGGCGACAATTTCTTTGTATTGCACCTGCTCAACGACGATGACCTGCAGACTCTCAAGCGCCACAACGCATATTACACCGATGAAATCCTGAATTATCTCCGCGCTGAGCCGATCGTTGGCAACTGCTATTTCTGGAGCGCGCCGAGCCAGCCGTTCGTTTTGCCCGTGCGCGTTACCAATTTCGAGT
>JARYMD010000387.1 GCA_029907285.1 Verrucomicrobiota bacterium
CATCCACGACGCCAGCGCGGGCGCGGCGAATGATTCCTGATTCTCCTTGACTTACCCACGAAATTGCCGGAATATCCCTGTAAAGGAGCGGGGCGCTTTTCGGACAGCGTATGCGATCAACAGGGCAGTGATAAACAGCACGGGGCTCAATCGCAGAGCTTTCGACCATCAAAGACTACGGGACCGCCGGACTAAAGGTCGGTTCTTTTCCCCAAAGCGAGTTCGGTTGGACCTTGGGTCCACGCAAAGCAGCCAAACCTCTACGTTGACAACCAGATCGACAATGGGAATGCACCCGGGCAATGGCTCCATTCTGCTAGCGACCAGGCTGGTCATCGCCGGTCCTCTGCGCATTCCGATGAATTCGGACATCTAATCCGCCGACGCCGAAAAACTGGCCGGATAAGTCTCGGATCCCTGTCGGAAATAAATCTGATCAGTGTCCGAATTGGATTGGATTGCTGTCCGAATTACATTGGAATCCCTGTCCGAATTGCGTCGGAACATTCAATATTCGGGCTAAACTCGTGACGGTCGGCGGCAGTGATTGCCACGGAGACTCTTGTTTCTGTCTCTTGTCTCCTGTCCCCTGTCTCCTGTCAGGAAGGTCTATGGTCCATGGTCTATGGTCTATGGCCTATGGCCTAACCAAGAAACCAGTTTTCAACCACGAAACACGTGAAATACGCGAAAGGGTTTCAGCCACGAAACAGGCGGAATACGCGAAAGGGGAATGCGATAGGCCGGGCTTTCAGTCCTCGGATGGTGGAAGGTAATTGTGGGGTTCCGTGTAAACGCGCAACTCTGGCGGCGCACGGTTGCTCGACGCGCTTGGCGTTGTTACGCCCGCGGCGGTGAGAGTCCCGCCTTTAGGCGGCTTTTGAATTGAGCATTAATTGTGCAGCAACACCTTTGTAGGTTGAACGGTTGAACGTTGAGCGTTGAACGTTCCCCAACAGATGACCTGCGGGGTCAACCGATAAAAACGTTCAACGTCCAACGTTCAACTCCCAACGTGCAACGCGGCCGCGGGCTTGGAACGCGCATGGTGTGATCCGTCCCTCGCGGTTTGTAGTCCAACGGTTTCATGCAACTGAGTTTGATATCCCGTAGCTGGAAACTGTTTGTGTCGTGTTGGCGTGACTCGAGGGCCAAAGGCCCGGATTTATACCAGCCTGGGGCAACGCCCCAGGTAATGGGCAAAACCAGTGACAATAAGGGCTGAAAGCCCGCGCCAAGCCGGAGTTCCGGAGTTTCAGTGTGCCACTGGTCTTTGTGCTTCGCTGCTATTCAACAACCCGTAACCCCGTCAGTCTCCTGTCTCCTGTCCCCTGTCTCCCGTTTCCGGTCCAAGGTCTATGGTCTATGGTCTATGGTCTCTGCCGCATAGCCGACGTTCCCAGCTTTGGCGTCATGATGTGTTCTCTGAAGCCCCGTTGCGCATGCGCCGCACCGTGTAGTTCGGGGCCGTCAAAAGATTTTTAAAATCTGTTGACATATTAGACAATTGTGGCTATTCTCCGGACAATCGCTGCCAGTTCATCTGCAGTGGGCTGGGGTGTTCGGTGCGTATGAACAGTCACAGTTGTCTAATCATTTTGTCGTTCTTGCTGTCCGCCACAGCAATGCCACGGAGTTACGCTCTGAACATCACGTCGCTGAACCCGGCAGAACATGACGAGTCTGAGCCCGCTCTGGCGGGCGATTCACAATTTTCCATCGGATCAGGCTCCCGGACCAGCCAGTCACTGACAGGATACAGATGGTACAGTCCGGGCGGCCGGCTCTGGCAGCTCGACGGAATGAGTTTCCAGGTGAAGAACGGTACGCCATGGCTGTTCCTGGTCGGTGGATACGATTTCCAGAACAAGGGCGCGATTGATAGTGTGTATGGGCCGAATCGGTACGGCGGCGGGAAACCCGGCGACCTGTTCATTTGGTACGGCCAGGGCACGGCGCCGAAGAACAAGGGTCTGCACACTCCGGGCACCCTTGGCAATGCCGGGCTGGGCTACGCCTACGCGGTCGCGATAGGCGACCTGATCACGGGCGGTAATCTGACTGTCTATGACCTGAACGAAGACACTCTGATCGATTTGACGCGTGGCGACGGACCTTTCCGGGACCCGTGGCGCGTGAAACCGCTCAAGAGAAATCTGGCTGTCGATGCAGCATTTTTTACCCTGGCGGAGTATTACGTCGGACTGACATCCGGGCAAGTGTCAGAGATCACGGGCGACGAGTATCCGCATGTTGACACTGGTTTTTCCCTTGCGCGTGCGGTGGACCTACGCAAATCCAAACACCGCCAAACAAGGAAATTCAACGTGCTCGGGATTGACCTGTCTTTCTTGTTTCGAGGAACGAATCCGGACGACACGATTTGGTTTGAGTTTACGAATCAGCGTGGCGAGCCGGTTTTGGCAGGGTCGATGCCAGCCGGGCTACCGGTGGCCGACGGTGGATTTGCTGTGGCGTTGCTCGGGTTTTCGTTGTTCGTTCTCCGAGTGGTGCGCCGCTGGAGAAGGTAACCGCGGAACACGCAGCGCGTTGGAAGAAGCAATGGCGCCGGGAGCGCGGCCGTCTCGGCCGCTTCAACCCGACACCCAATCTTGCACAGGTTTCGGTAACACAAATAGGACACCCGCACGTTGACCGGTTGAGGACGGAAACTACGTGTCTGTCCTCATATGTTGGAAATCCGTGGAATCCGTGAAATCCGCGGTCGCTCGACTCCATCTTATCGTGCTTCAGCGTTTTGACCACGGATGGCGCGGATGACACGGATGTGGAACTACACATGAACCCGTGGTTTTTCGGTGATAGCCGAAAAAAGCGAAAGACGCCGAAAGAATCATTGGCAGAAAAATGAGGTCGGAGCACATGACCGGGGCGGTCGTGAACGTTGCTGTGTTTCATGCACAATCTTTCTGCCCACCATTTTCCTGCCTCCCTATTTTTCTGCCCGATGCCCACCGCATCTTCCTACATCCCATGCACGTCCCTCACTCACGTCCCTTCCGTGTATTTCGTGTGTTCCGCGGTCAGACCACTTCTGCCTATTTCGCGGTCCCCCCATTTTCCCTTGTCCTTCACCTCACGCCGTCAAAAACCGCTAAACAGAGCGTGGTTGGATCAACCACGAAACACACTAAACACACGAAAAACAACCAGGTTTCTCGTGCCCTTGCTCAAACCGCCAACGCTCCGGGAGCGCGGCTGTTTTCGGCCGCATCGAGCCGATGACCGATCGTACGACCCGTTTCGATCATGCAAATCCGGCGCCCGAACGTTCACCGGGACTCCAAATCCGTGCCAATTCCCAACCTCGCTTGCATCCACCGAAACTCCGGTCTCCGAAACTCCGTAACTCCGGCATAGCGCGGGCTTTCAGCCCTTATCCTTCTGACACCGGCGCGACTACCTGGGCCGTTGGCCCAGGCTGGTATAGATCGGGCCTTCGGCCCTATGTTCACCGCCATACTTCGGATGTTCCTGAACAAATATGGTGTGAAACACAATGAAGCCTGTGTGTGGGATTGAAATCTGACATCCACTTCGAATCCAGCCCAGACCGGTCTCCCCACCGACCACCAACGCGCCAAAGGCGCGGTCTCATACCAGCGTGGGGCGAAGCCCAACGATAAGGCGCCCACATTATTTTCCACAATCCAAGGGCTGAAAGCCCGGCCTATCACACTACCCTTCCGCGTATTCCGCGTATTTCGTGTATTTCGCGGTTGAAAACCTTTCGCGTGTTCCGCGTGTTTCGCGGCTGAATACCTTCCGCGAAGAGAGAAGGGTTGGATCAACCACGAAATACGCGAAACACACGAAAGCGCACGCTGCAAAGAGATGTCTGGATGCAAGCAGGGGAAGACGGTCGTAAGACGACAAAAAATCAGTGGCAGAAAAATCAGTGGCAGAAAAATTAGGCGGCGAAGAATCGCCGCGCTCCCGCAACGCGTTGGAAAAAGCAACGGTCTCGGGAGCGCGGCCGTCCTCGGCCGCATCAATCCGACGAGCGATCGTACACGAGCTTCGAAAATAAAGTGCCAGGCACTTTGTTGCATCAACGGTCGTAGTCGCCGGGTCA
>JARYMD010000388.1 GCA_029907285.1 Verrucomicrobiota bacterium
TGGTCGCACCCGCCGCTACCACGGCACGGCATACCGCAACCAAAAACTCCGGGTCCGTCCGCGAGGCGTCCTCGGGAGAAAACTCAACATCGTCCACATGGGATTTGGCGCGTTTTACACCCTCCACAGCGAGACGCAGAATCTCGCTTTGCGCTTTCCTGAGCTTGTACTTGAGGTGAATCTCGGAGGTGGCGAGAAAGACATGTATGCGCGCCCTTTTTCCCGCCGGTTTCACTGCTTCTGCCGCGCGGTCAATGTCCTTGGGAACGCACCTGGCCAGCCCGGCTATCCGTGGGCCTTTGATTTCCCTGGCGATTGTTTGAACTGCATTGAAATCGCCTTCACTGGTGATCGGAAACCCGGCTTCAATCACATCCACCTGCAACCGTGCCAGTTGACGCGCCACCTCAAGCTTTTCCCGGAGGTTCATCGAGGCTCCCGGGCATTGCTCGCCGTCCCGAAGTGTTGTGTCGAATATTATTATGCGATTCGTTTTCATTGCTCGCTTCTCTGTTCAACGTTATTGCCGTGCGCCCAAAAACCATTCAGCCCGCGCAATTCTCCCGAAACACCTTCACGACTGCCACCGTGCTGCGCCGTGTCCACTCCCACTGTTGGCGAACGCTCGGGTTAACAAAGAACCCCGCCGCCATTCGTGGCAGCGGGGTCTCGGGAAGCTTAACTCAGATGGCGCTACACCCCGACTGCCACGCTGCACAACAGCAGCAGCGCACCGTTCCGCAGTCGAAGTATGCCCATCAGATTCATCTCGAGCTGAAGAATAGCGCTCCCGCCTCGCTTCGTCAACCCCACAATCCCATCACCTGCAGTTCAACCACGCGGCCCAACCAAGTCCGCCAATCGCGCAGCACAATCCCCCCGGAAATCAACTGCCCGACTTTGCTGCGCCCCGCACCTGAATCAGCACGTTCGCAATCGTAATAAGCCCGCCACCCACAATCAGACTTATCCCAATCCGTTCGTTCGGATACTCGATGCCGGCCAACCGCGAAAACCAGCCGGGCATGAACAAGGCCGCCACGCTCGCGAACACAGGTTCCACGCAGTAGATCAACCCGGCCTGTGTGGCGCTAACCAGCGGCTGCCACCTGTTCATCAGCATATACCCGCCCAGTGTGCTGAAAATAACAAGAATACCCAACGAAACCCCCGTCTCCGCAGTGCTGTACGCACTCATCAAATCCGAAGCTCGCCGCGCAGTGGCAAGTGCGACCGGCAAACAAAAAACCGCTATCATCACAAACATGATCATCGTGAAATGCCGCACATTGTTGCGCGCAAAACACGGCCTCTGAAGCCAAAGAATCTGCGCCGTGAAAATCACCGATGCAATCAGCGTTTCCAACTCGCCACGCCCAATCTTGAACTCACGCAAATCAACCCGTGACAACACTCCCACCCCAACAACCACAAGGAAACAGCTCAGAACCACCACCGGCGACGGCCACCGCCGTTCCCGCACCGCCACCCAGATCGGTATGATCAGACAATAACACTGCGTCAAAAACGCCGATGTCGAGGCCGACGTGTACGCCAAACCGTCCATCTGAAACACCAGCCCGCCGCTCGCAAACGCCGCCAACCCAACCCCCTCCCACAATTCCGACACGGTCAGCCTCCGAATCGTCGGTGCACACCACACCAGCATCACCAGTCCCGCAATCCCAAAACGATAGGTCATGCATAACGAGGCCGAAAACCATGAACTGGCTTCCGGTATGATCTGTTGCTGCATCTGCCCGATCGCTTTCATCGTCGGGAAACTCAACGCCCAAAAAGCCGTCGCAAGCACCAGCATCAATGGTGCTTTCCACGGCGGCGTATGAGAAGAGCGCATGGCCGCGTAAGCTATCCAATCGCCGCCACACCGAAAAGCAATTATGCGCCAACGCAGCGAGATGGCCCCGCAACTCCGTCCTTCAACCAAAAAATTCACTTGTCCATCCGTGCCGTTCAGCGTAGGAATGCTCCCCGTAACGATGCACAAACAATGAAATCATTTCGTATGAAAACAGTATCTCGCCGTGACTTTTTGCGCGCATCAGCGCTGACAGCAGGTGTGACGACTTTTGGGTTCCCCCAATTGCTCCTCGCCCAAAACCCCGGAAACAAAATCAACATCGCTGTGGTTGGCGCCGCCGGAAAAGGTGCCAGCGACACCGACCATTGCGCCAGTGAAAATATCGTCGCCCTGTGCGACGCAGATGAAGATCATTGCGCCGGCCAGCGCAAAAAGTATCCCAAGGCCAAGTTCTATCGCGATTTCCGCAAAATGTATGAGGAAATGGGCAAGTCGATCGATGCGGTCATCGTTTCGGCGCCCGATCATATCCACGCGCCCGCCGCCGCCCTGGCCATCAAAATGGGCAAACACGTCTATTGCCAAAAGCCACTTACGCATTCTGTGTACGAAGCTCGAACCCTCCGTGAACTCGCCCGCAAACACAAGGTGGTCACTCAAATGGGCAATCAGGGCAGCTCCGAAGACGGCTTGCGCCGCGCTGTCGAAGTGATCCAGGCCGGTGTCATCGGCAACATCCGCGAAATCCACGTCTGGAGCAATCGCCCAATTTGGCCCCAAGGAATCGACAGACCCGCCGGTGAAGACCCAGTCCCCGCAAACCTCGACTGGGACGTGTGGCTCGGCCCCGCACCGCACCGGCCCTACAAGCAGGGCGTCTATCACCCGTTCAATTGGCGCGGCTGGCAGGATTTCGGCACAGGCGCGCTCGGCGACATGGCCTGCCACACCGCTAACATGCCGTTCAGAGCATGCAAACTCGGCTACCCGTCCGTCGTCGAAGCCGAGGACCACAGTGGCATGAACACCGAAACATACCCCAAATCATCCCGAATCAGATTCGAGTTCCCTGCCCGCGAAGGCCTCCCTCCGATCAAGTTCTGGTGGTACGACGGCAACCCCGGAGACAAGTCAGTCACACTGCTCCGGCCCAACCCCGAACTCACCAAGGAAATCGTCGAAATGCGCGGTGAACTGCCGGGTTCCGGTTGTCTCCTGGTCGGCGAAAAAGGCAAAATCTTTTCACCCGACGACTACGGCGCCCAGTTCTACATCCTCATGGCGGGCGAAAAGGAATACAAGAACGGACGTGACCACGACGCAGTCAAGGCCGTTCCGCAAACCATCCCACGCAACCCGGCCAAAGGTGACACTGATTATCGTCAACACGCCGAGTGGCTTATGGCAATCAAGGCCAACGACCCGAATATGCCCTACTCGCGGTTTGACATCGCAGCCTACCTGACAGAAATCATCCTGCTCGGCTGCATCGCACTGCGCGTTGGAAAAGGCAAACGGCTCGACTGGGACGGACCGAACATGCGTGCCAAGAACGTGCCCGAAGCCGCCCAGTTCGTCCGCCGCCGCTATCGCAAAGGCTGGACACTCTAAACTGTAACGATTGAGCAGGCCCGCGGACTTTCCGTTCCCCGTAGCTGCGGACGTAAGTCCGCGGATTCTCTTTTTCCCTGTAGCTGCGGACGTCAGTCCGCAGACTTTCTGTCCATCGGCAATTCTCCCGCCGACTCGTGTCGTCGGCTGCAGGTGAAACTCGCGGTGACCCGTGGCCATCCCGCTCTGCAAAATCCGTCCGCTGGGCCTGCTTGGACATTCTCTGTTTCCGGTCCGTCAGCATTTGCCGCCGCCTTCTTCACCTTTGCCGCCAACCGGGGAATTTCACCGGCTCACCGGCCAATTCCCCGGATACACCCATGCGTTCAATCCGGTGAGATTTCCGGGAGCCCGCATATTCCGCAGCCCGGCGTAGCCGGAACCAAAGTTGCCTGAGGGGCACCGAGCCGGTGACTGCGACCTTTGATGGGCGCTGTCCGCCGCGGGGGACTGCGGAACACGCCGAGCCCGGGAATCGCATCGGATTAGTCCAGGAAATTGCAACGCCTGACCAGACCAATGCATCCAAAACTCCATTAGGGGTGGATTCCCGGGCGGGCGCAACCCGCAGCCTGAAAATCTTCGCGAATATGAACAATTTTCCAATATAATCACATGCTTTTGTGAAGACATCCGCTTCGCTGACTAATCAAG
>JARYMD010000389.1 GCA_029907285.1 Verrucomicrobiota bacterium
CACCAACTACCGCAATCGAATCCTGTTCTTCTGCGGAAAGCTCGATCTCTACCCACTATGATGCCGGAAGAAGCCTTTACAGCAAAGCCTTTAAAAAGCTTGGTCCGTTCAACACTGGGCACCGAGCGCTGTGCACGGGGAGAAAGAACGAGGGCCGGTTACCCGGCCCTCAGAAAAGTCACGGAATCCAACACGACACTTAGGCTTTGCGCTTAGCGACAAAACCTAGAACTACCATCCCTACGCCAAGCAGCATCGCAGTCAACCCGCTGTCGGGAATGGACATCGGTGGCAGGGGTCTGCTGTTGATGTAAGAGTCGCTGTCGTTGCCATTAATCGCTGTAACATGCAAGCCAACACGCAAATCTCCATTGGCCAACGCACTGACAACGGCATCGAGATCCTTGAATTCACCAAGTCCGTAAGTTAGCTGAACCCACTGGCCCCTCTCCCGCACACCATGGTGGGGCTCCGGGTTGTCGGGCTCAGCACTAAAAATTATATCAGCCTTGAAGTCCGGGTCCAGATTCTCCCCCCCCGGCAGATTCTCGGGCGTAGCACCTTGGACGTATTCGACATCGCCCCCGCTTGTGGCGATAGCCGGTTTTTCCTTGAGCATCCCGTCGTCAAAGTAAATCTCAGAAATCACCGAAGAAATACCTACATCGTTAAAGAACTTGAAACCCACCGTCTGCGCATCCTCATCAACAGCCACTTCCATTCTGAGCTGGGATGACACATCATAACCGCTTGTCGTTGTTAGTCTCTGGAATCCGACTTCGATGTAATCTGCCACCGCAACCTGGCTCATGGCGAGCGCCACCGAGCACCCGGCTATTAGGATCAACTTTTTCATTGTCGTCTCTTTTTTCATTCCGGTTTCCCGATTGCGCGGTCTTTGTTTCGGCTATCCGTTGACACTTTGTCGGCTTTACTGTCAGCAGATGGTATGCCAAAACCAATATGCTTTCGATAAGCTTAAAATTCATCTATACAAGGCATTGATCATAAAAATTTTATGCCTCAAAGATGTTATTGCATCTCCGATGCCATGGGGGACTCTCCGACCTTGGACTGTAAACCGGGCCGACAATCTGAGGCCGGATCGTGCGGCAAATCCGGGACCTTTTTCAGGAACTCGCTGTCGGCCAGTGGTTTAACAAAAAGGCACCCGGTGTAAGCTTAACCAACAACTCGGCGGGCTGAGGTCGGTGATTGCATAAGTGGTTACGGTGCAGAACAGTAAAAGTTATGCTGCTCAGTGCTGTGCTGTTAAGCGCTGTGCAGTTGAAGAGTGGGCTGGGAGAATTAACACACCGGACCGTGGACGCGGCTGGGGGGCGAAATCATGACAAATGTTGCGCCGAAGCGCAAATCGGCCTGATCGCGCATTCGGCGCATAAAGAACTGCGTGGCTCTGCCCGCCCTACTTGACGCGGATCGAAACCACGTTGGAATACGTCGAGCACACGCCTGTATTGGCGTTGCAAGCCCGGACACGATAGTAGTAAGTGCCGGCTGACGCGCCATAAGAATACGACGTTTGATTTGCAGGCACGCGAGCCAGCTCATAGTACGGGCCCGGGCCTGTCTTGGCCCGAACAGCGTATTCGATGCAAAACTCGGTCTCGTTGTCGGAATTGTCCGTCCATGACAGCGTGATTGTCCGGCTTGAAGCTTTCACCGAGAGATTTGACGGGGCTGCAACTGTGTAAGGATCGGTCACAACAATGGTCACAGCCGAAGTGCTTTTGGCGCCGAGGTTGTCGGTCACTGTCAACGTGGCGTTGTATTTTCCGGGTGTGTTGTATTGATGTTGAATCCGGTTCCCAGTGGCTGCCGAACCATCCCCGAAGTCCCATTCGTACGACACGATTTGGCCATCTGGATCATATGACCCTGAACCGTCGAGCGTGACTGGCAGCGGGTATGGCCCCGAGGTGGGGTCTGCAACGATGTTCGCTACGGGCGGCAGGTCGCCGCCTGCGCGGTCATAATCCACATACGCGTAGAGCGTGGCTGCATCGACAGTCTGCGGAAGCCCTGCGCCAGGAACCTCGACATTGTTTGCAAGATCGAGAAGTCTCCACGACTTCACGGTTGCCGGGTCGCCGGTTGTGCTGTCATAAACGCGGAGAAAGTACCTCTTCGCGCCGGAGGTCGTGGGCGCAATATCGCTGAAATCCAGGCAGAACGTGCCATCACAGGCAACGCTCGTCCCGTCGAAGGCATAAGCGCCACCTGAATAATAAAGAACCTTGTTTGGATACCAGGTCGTGCCAGGGAGGCTGTCGCCCACTGAACCCACGCCAAGGGAAAGCACGAGCTGATTGCGTTTCGCGTGTGACAGTGTGAACTCGGCGATCATTTGCGGCTGGTACGAAGGCCGGGCTGTGAACCACGTTGCCTCGTCATACCAGAACAGTCCCTCGCTGGTATAAGCTGGATTGCGAGTGCGGAGGGCTTGGTATGAGACCCACGCAAAGCCGGCCTCGTTCCAACTTGTCCCCCATGAATTTGCGATCCGCAGTGCGCCTTTTTCGGATGCCTGGACAGCGCCGTCGCTGTTGATGTCAACCCAGATGTCGTCGTTGTACCCGACGATTGTCATTGCGTGGCCGCCGCTTGTGCCGTTCACCATGTACACACAACTTCGGCCAACGAATGGGTCGTCGGCTGTTGTCGAGGGATCGTCCGAGATCGATTTCCACTGCCAAGAACTAATGTATGTTGCGAAATTCAGGACATAACCGTTGGCGAGCAACTGCTTGAGCTGCGAGAGGCCGGTGTCGGTATCGACATCGAGAACTTTGCCGGCTTGTGCGGCGCGGACATTCAGCGCGTTCCGCCACACTGCCGGATTCAGACACCATGCGCGATAGTCGGAGTCATACGGGAATTCGGCCCATGTGGCAACACCGTGTTTCATCGCGATCGAGTAGGCATCATAATGCCATGTGCCGACATTCGCACCTCCGTTGAGCATGTTATACGTCCACTTTGGGGAAAAGCGGTATGAATCCCCGCCGTTCTTGGCGTCCCAATCCCGGGCCATGGCGGTCATGTGAGTTAATGTGTAATAAACGGCTGAGAACTGCGCACACGACCCGAGTGACCCCTGGCTTCTGATCGGGGGGAAGTATTTCAGTGTGCTGTTGTCAACGTATGAGGGCAATACGGAACTCCCGACGGTGCTGGCCTCAGATGCTGCATCCGGCGCGGCGGCGCCAACCACTTCGTCACCGACCTCTGCGATTGTCTCAGGTCGGGCCTTCAACGGCGGCAACCCGCGTTTCTGCCGGGCTTCGTTGACACGCGCAAGGCCAAGAGGGTTCAGTTTTACCTTGCGCGTTTTGACCATGTTTGCTTCGCCCCATGCCCATTGGGCTGCGTTGGGCCGGACTGCGCCGGTGCCAAGTATCTCGGCGTTCCATGGCGCACGGAAAAACTCGGTCTTCTCACCTTCATTCCCCTGCTCTCCCGCGAAACAGAGTATCGCCAGCGCAAATGAGGCGGTGACAAACCCCGCGATCTGGATCGCGACTCGAATTGCTTTGTTCATCGGTTTCATATGCATTCTTGCGTGACCGGACCTGGTCCTCGGCCAGCAACTACGGTTTAGCCAAGTTGATTAGGACCCAGCCTCCCCAAACACACAGAAAGCAAAAAGCGGGTTCTGTCCGGTTTTCGTGTGAGTCGAAACGGACAAGGTGTGTAAGGTTTGATCCTACACGACCGGATCGGGGAAAATGGCTGAAGGAGTGACCGGGGAAAGGGATGTTGGAGTTTAGGAGTGCACAGGTTACAAGTGTTCAACAACGAAAAACCCGGGATGCGCAAAAGGGAATGTAATAGGGCGGGCTTTCAGCCCTTGGATTGAGGAAGGTGATGAATAGAGGGCGCCTGAGCGTGGGGCTGCGCCCCACGCTGGTATAAGGCCGCGCCGTTGGCGCTTTGCTGTCCGGCTGGCCACCAGCTACAGTGACAGAAGAAACACCCGCGGACTCACGTCCTCGGCTACGGTGACATGGCGGTGATTACAGGGTCGAAGGCCCGCCTTATACCAGCTTGGGGCAACGACC
>JARYMD010000038.1 GCA_029907285.1 Verrucomicrobiota bacterium
TTTGTTCAATTTCTCCGTATCTGCTTCTCAGGCCGCCAGTGAGGAGGTCACCACGGTGCGGCCTTTGGAAGTGAGCCGGTATCGATGGGTGCCGGTCACCTTGCGCATGATGCCCCGAGCGCGGAGCAGGGTCAGCAGACGAGTGACCGAATCGAAGCAGGTATTTCATAGCCAAAGCAGACTGCGAGGCGGCTGACTTTAAAAGATTCGGGAATATGCTGGCTCCGGAAAACTCGCACCCCACTAACCCAAGAGGGAAATGCTCTCCAGCGTGTCAGAACCCCGCCGCTTGAATCCGGCGGCCCCGGGCAGTTCACACCAAGCCCCGGAGGGGCGGCATCTTTGTAGCCAGCCGGCCCCGACAAGCTCATGAGCCCAGTAGGGGCGACATCAAATCGACCGCCACCCCGCCAACGCAACCAGCCGGTTTGTGCATGCGCGTTCACTGCGATGCCGCTCCTATGGAGCTTGTCCGGTGTGCTGTCCGCCCCGACTACAAATATGCCGGCCCTACGGGCCTTGGCCCTGGCCAACAGACGACCGACTCGGCCAAGTGACGAGAGCTTCCAACGTGCACCGCTCAACAGCGCAGCCCTCATCGACGGACGCAGGTGCCGGGTTGGTGCCCGCCAGGAAACTTTGGTTCCGGCTACGCCGAGCTGCGGAATATGCTGGCTCCCGGAAATCTCACCGGATTGAAGGTACGGGTGTATTTTGGGGGTTGGCCGGTGAGATTTCCGGGTTAGGGTCGCACCACCAAGCGGTAATACCGCGCGTCGTTGCCGACTCCAGCCGCTTGCAAATCAGTGTAGGACATTTCCGTGGATTCCGCACGGTGCGGTTCCTCAAAACCTGCCACCGGCTTGAACTCGAGCGAAGGGTCCAATGCCCACTCAAGCGTGTACCTCCGCCCCGGCACAGTCTGCCACCTGATACACACCGTCCCCGAGGCAACAGATTCCACTTCCAGCCTGAGAACCGACATCGCATCTGACGGGTTCGTTCCGGCAAGAATCTCGTCCGCGTTTGTCATCCCATCACCGTCCTCGTCAAGGTCAGGACCAAGGTCCACTTCAACTCCTTCCAACTCGACCACGTTCATCCCGAACCCGCTCATCGAGTAGCCAAGGTAACTCCGATCGAAACAACAACCGGACCGTGCAGACGAGGTGTCAAAATCAGGTCCGCCGACTACAGCGCCAAGCCTGATGGTGCCGATGCCGTTGGTCATTCCCAGAGCTGCAAATGGAATCGCGACCTCGATAAACCCCGCATTCTGTTCCTTGTCCCACGCCTGATCCTGTTGCGGCGAACCGATGATCTGTGGCGAACGATTGTATTGTTGGATTCGGACGCCGTCGATGCTGCTGAAACCGGTGTCGAGACGAAACACGCCTTGACCCGTATCAAGGCCGATCCCGGGCCGTTTGAAAGACCTGCACTGTCCATCGGCATACTCATCGCCAAGCAGACACCCAACCGACGGTCGAAAGTTCTTGAACGACAGGTTCTCAGCAAAATCGAGCCCATCAACACCCTCGCCATCTGGATCAATCACGCCATTGCCCAGCCCGGCCAAAGATTCAACTCCCTCTTGCCCGGGCACTTCGATGAACAGGTACAGAACATTCGAGGAATAAAGCATCACCTGCTCGAAACCAACATAAAGGTTGTAATGGTCCCGGTTCACCCACACCCGCCCCATGTTGGAAAAATCGCCAGGCAAAGTCGGGATCGGGTTTCCGACGAAATCGAACATCTGGCCCCTAACGTTGCCGTCACCGTCATTCGCCGGTTGCTGTTCGATGCAAGGCCTGCCCCACGCCGCGGGAAAAACCGTTTGCGGGATCGGAGTGCGCCTTATGTACATCGTGTCGAACACCGTCCCGTCCTCCGCAAGCGCCTCCATCCGCAATTGGTCTGCGTCACCGCTTACTTTGACACATTCGTATCGGACCCAGAATTGCGCCGTGGCCGGATCACACTCGCTGAGCCAGTATAACGGCCCGCCTCCGCCGCCCGTCACAACAGAGTAAACACCGCCAATCGGATTGAACTTCGTGTACACGTGATCGTGTCCGGCGACGATCATCTGCACGCCGTATTGACGTGCCAGGGGAAACAACAGGTTGCCAAGATCAACGCAATCCGGAATGCCGTTGTAGTTGTAATCGTCTTTCCTGTGACCATTGGACGAAACCACCGGATGATGAACAAAAATGAACTTCCACGGCTTCTTTGATGCCGCCAAGTCCCGCTCGAGCCACTGCAATTGCGGTGAGCCGTTCGTCAAGCCATACGTGCTGCCCATCAGAATAACGTACAAACCGGCAAAATGCGCGTCCCCATGATCGAACGAATAGTAATGCTCAGGCCCTGTTCCAGCCAGAGCATGAACCTCCGGAGAAACGTCGTTGGTCGGCATGTAAAAAGCCTCAAAGAACGCCGGTGGAGAGGCGCCCAATGTCACCAACGTATCGTGGTTCCCTGCCACAACGTAGTACGGCGTGCTCCGCATGTGAGGCCCATACACACTGAAAAACCTGAAATCCTCCCGCCCTGCAGTGTACGCCGGATATACAAGATCACCCACCGCCAACACAATGTCCGGGTTCGATCCGCGCACGACCTCCGCGATCGTGTACTGCGGCACAGACCCCAACCCCATGTCGGCCATCGCCGTGAAACTGAACACACCTGACTCTCGCAACGTCCGAAAAGCAAACACAGGTGATGCCGCTTTTCTGTTCTCCAAAGAACTCGTCACCCGGTAATAGTAGAGCGTGTCCGGCTCCAGATTCGTCAAAGCAACCGCATGAACCTTCGTCAACTCACGGTTCTCCACCACATTGCCCATGCTGGCTGTAGGACCGTATTCAACCAGGCTGTCTGTCGGCACCAAAGTCTTCCAAACCACTGTCGTCCCCCTGGTGGAACTGTTCTGGATCACCGGCCCACGAGTGAAATTCGCAAGCAGTTCGGCAACCAACGCTGTCCCATAAGAGGACGAACCAGGAGCATGATGCCATTGGATTGCAAGTACATTCGTCCCGCGACATAAGTGGTTCATGTATCCCGAGATGTCTATCTCCTCGGGCACGCCTCTGCTGTGGACCTCGGCCGGTGCATCCCATGCAACAGGCGTTCCGTTCTCCCCTGACACCCCCCGCCGAACAATCTCCTCGCCGTTAAGCCATGCCACAAAACCGCCGCTGTAATCGATTCTGAGAATCAGCCATTTGATGGCATCAACATCCTCAACTGCAAACTCGCGCCTGAACAAATGGCACCGCCCGGAGTCGAACCACGACAACGTCGTCGCCTCATAAGAGTACGGGTTGAACGCAAATCCAGACCGCCCCCTTGCCCATGATCGGTCGTCAAAGCCCACCTTGCGCCAATCCTGAGAACCAGAAGCCATCCATGGCCCCCCGAGCGTATGACGCCACTCCTCTCCAACACGAACAAGGAACAAATCGTCTGCAAACGCCAAAACCGTGCCGCAGAGGACCGCCGTTATCCAACGAAACGCCATGCCAAAACCATACCGACGCTAACGGGCGTGTCAAAACTTTGCGCAAACAAGTTCGAGTGAATCGGTCGTCATCCGCCCACCATGCTCCCACGCATCCAATTCCGGCACCGCTCCACCCCAAAAATGCGGCACAGCCCGGACAAACCCGCCGCCGCAAGACAAAAGCGCGTGCGCCAGCAGTTTCTGCTGGCGCACCCTCTCGGACAAGGCGGGGAGGCTCGTCGCCGATGTCCTCGAGAAAACCACCCGCCGAAACCAGGAGATGGTGGATTGCCCCAGGCTTTCGAACCGCCCGCAAATGGTTTGAAAACTCCAACGCCAAAATGTTCAAACAGCCATAAGTTGACGCAAATCGGCTGCCCGGTTAACTTCGTGCCCACATATCATGCTCGACCACATCGAGAAGTTGCTTCTCCTGCAAGAGCGGGACCGACAAATCGCGCAGCTCGAAGCCGAGCTGGCTGACATCGACCCGCATCGCCGATTTGCTCTGCAGACACTCGAAGCCGCGAAGAACGACCTGGAATCCCTGAAATCCCGGGTGAAAAAGCTCGAGACCGAACGCAACAAGCTCGAACTCGAGGTGAAGGAAAAAAAACAGTTGATAGAAAAATACTCCCTTCAGCAATTCCAAACCAAAAAGAATCCCGAATACCAGGCGCTCGCTCATGAAATCGAGAATTGCAAGAGGGACATAAGCAACATCGAGGACAGAGAACTCGAAGTCCTTGAGCAAATAGACGCCACACAAAAACAGGTCGCCGCCGCCGCCGAAACGCTGAAACAACTCAGCCAACGCGTCGAGCAACAGTTGGAAACCTTCGCCCACCGTGAAACCAGCTTGAAACAACGCCTTGCCGAACTGGCCAGAGGCCGCGCCGAACTGGCTGCGTCAGTCGATGCGGATCTGTTGCCAAGATACGAGCGGCTGAGGAAATCCAAAGGACAACGCGCAATCGTCGGCATCGAACACAGCGTCTGCGGCGGATGTCACGTCAGACTCCCGGCACAGGTGGTGGTCGGATGCAAAGCCAGCCAGGAAATCATGATATGCCCGAATTGCGGCAGAATCTTGTATTACACCCACGACATGAATACCGCCGCTGCAGAATAAATGGATGAACAGCTCCGCCCCGCTTTTTGCCTTGCGCGAGTTTCGTTCGAGCTGCATGGTGGTGGTTGGCACAGCAAACAGCTGGCTTGATTATGAAAACCTCAGCAGTGTCTCGCGCACGATCGTATCAGGCAGACCGGAAAAACTTCGGAGCTTTCACGCTGATTGAGCTTCTGGTTGTCATCGCTATCATAGCAATTCTGGCAGGGATGCTCCTGCCTGCATTGAGCAAGGCGAAACAAAAAGCTCAGGGCGCAGGTTGCATAAGCAATGGCAAACAGCTCCAGCTCGCATGGGCGCTCTACGCCGGAGATTACCAGGAATGGATCGTGCCAAGCCGTTGGTGGGTCGCAGGCGCGCTCGATTACAGTTCAGACCCCGACAACACAAACTGGGCCATACTAATGGACCCGAAACAATCTTTTCTTGCCCCTTACACCGCAACCCCGGCCTTGTACAAATGCCCGGCCGACCAATCCACCGTCAGAATCGGCGGAAAGGTGTACTCCCGGGTCCGAAGTTATTCAATGAACAGTTGGATGGAAGGCGACGAGAGATTCGCGCTGGTCAAAGATTCCAACGAGAGCAACCGCGGCGACGGCAAACTGTATTACACTTTCCACAAAACAAGCGATATCCGCACCCCATCCCCCAGCATGGCATGGGTGACAGTCGATGAACACCCCGACGGAATCAACGACGGGTGGCTGGCCACACGAATGTACACCGACGGCCGTGCGTACTGGCGTGACCTGCCAGCCAGTTACCACAACCGCGCCTGCGGATTCTCCTTCGCCGATGGCCACGCCGAAGTCAAGAAATGGCAGGAACCCTCAACAGTCGTCCCCATAAGACGCGTGTACAACGCGTTCAATTACTTCGTCAAGGAACTGCGCGATTACGTCTGGGTAACCGACAGAACAACCGCTGTCGTTGGCCGATAGCCCGGACGTTTCCAGAATTGGCTGATGTCAGCGACACTCTCAGCCTCCCACCGACCATGCATGCTGCGCTATAATGCCCAACGGGTGATATTCATACTTTTTGCCTGGCACAATATGCACATTAGGAGCGCGGCGATTCTTCGCCGCCCTCAGCCGGTCAATGTTCGGGCGACGGGTTTGTATGATCGAAACCGGTGTAGGACCGGTCGCCGGGTTGGTGCGGCCGAGACGGCCGCGCTCCCGGCGCCGTTGCTTTCTCCAACGCGTTTTGGGAGCGCGGCGATTCTTCGCCGCACCCAGCCGGTCAACGTTCGGGTGCCAGATTCGTGTGATCGAAACAGGTCGTACGACCGGTCGTCGTGTTGATGCGGCCGAGGACGGCCGCGCTCCCGACGCCGTTGCTTTTTCCAACGCGTTGCGGGAGCGCGGCGATTCTTCGCCGCCCACCGCCGGTCAATGTTCGGCCGCCGGATTCGTGTGATCGAAACGCGCGCACGATCGGTCTTCGGGTTGATGCGGCCGAGACGGCCGCGCTCCCGGCGCGTTTGCTTTGTCCAACCGCTCTATCTCGCCGCTGAGACGTGCCCTAACAACGTCCTGTCGCTGAAGATCGATTATTTTCCCGCCGCCATGTTCAGCCACGTAGAAAGTGTCGAATGCAGCACCTTTTTCCGTGCAGATTTTGGCCAGCGAAATGCTGATCCCCAATTCTGACAGGGCCAGAGAGATCGCGTGCAGCAATCCAACGCGGTCTTCTGTCTCAATATCAAGAACCGTCAGTGAATCCGAGGTCGTGTTGTCGAATCGGATCACTGTCGGGATGTGTTCGCCTTCATGCGGACGATAAGCCGGCCATCTGGCCATCCGTTGGCGAATGCAATCCGCGAGGTCTGTTCCGCCTGCAAGGGCCTCTCGCAAAATCTGCTCAAAAAACCGTTTCGCATCAGGGTTCGCAAGGCCGCCGCTGACAGCATCTGTCACATAGAAAGCATCAAGTGCGATGTTGTCCTCCCGCGTGAAGATTTCCGCACTTAATATGTTCAGGCCGGCGGCTGTCAGTGCCCCGGTCAGTTTGTTGAACAGCCCGGGCCGATCCCATGTTGCAACCCGCACCAAGGTATAACCTCGGTCCGGTTCGTCGCGCCATGAAGCCACAGGTTCCATGGGATTCTCCTCGGGATTCATCTGGCGCTGCAGAAACCGATGTATCAGTTCAACGTCCTGAATGATTTCCTCGGGAGCGGAAAGGACAAAGTACCGCTGAGGCATCGACGTAAAGTGGGCCTCGAGTTCGTCGCGCGCAATTTCCTTCGGCAGGATTGCCCTGACAGCGTTCAACAACCTTGCCCGGCTTTGATCGCTGGCAGGCAGAAACTCATCGGGCTTGGCCAATAACGCCCGGGTTCGATGGTACAAGGTCAACAACAGTGAATCTTTGAACCCGTTCCACAATCCCTCGCTTGTGCCCAGCGAATCCGAAAGCGTAAGCAGGGTCAACAGATTCAGTGTCTCAACGTTTTCAACCTGGGCGGCGAACCTCCGTATTTGGCCCGGATCATCAAGATCGCGCCGCTGTGAGACCTGCACCATGGTCAAATGCAACCGGATCAGCCGAACCAGCGTTTCGGTCGCAGTCTGATCCAGCCCGAGTCTCTTTGCAACGCTCAGCGCGATCCGGCTGCTGTGATGGGCGTGGTCGGGTTTTTGCATGGCTTTTCCCGTGTCGTGAAGCAAAAGCGCAAGATAAAGTATGAACGGCCTCTCGATTTCCTTTTGCAGAATCTCGGAGTAAATCGCTGTCTTCCGTTTTCCAGCGCGCACGATTCCGTCCAGTTTGTCGATGCACACAAGGCTGTGTTCATCGGTGGTGTATCGGTGGAAAAACTCGTGCTGCACATGACAGGTCAGCCGCCCAAAAGCCGGCAAATACGCCCCCAAAACGCCCGTTTCATGCATCGATCGCAATGTCCGCGATACGTTCCCACGCTGGTTCAGAATCTCAATGAATACTTGATGCACGCGACGGTCCGACCGGAATTTGCGGTCCACGAGGTGGAGGTTCTGCCGGATCAGTTGCGCAAGTTCAGGATGCAGACTCAATCCGCGCTGTTGCGCGTGCCGAAAAACCCGCATCAACAGCAGCGGATTGTCCGCAAACACACGCGGCGATTCCGCAGTTATCTGGCGGCCCACAACCCTGAAACCGTCGCCTGTGTGTTCTTCACGATTCACCATGGCAAGACCAGGGACTCCGCGCAGCCACAGCGTCTTTTTCTCCGGCTGAAGCGCGAGACGTTCCGCCAGCGTGCGCGTCAACAAATAGATCGTGCGCGCGTTCGAGTAGTAGTTGTGCATGAACTTCTCGATGCGCCTGCTCGGGGAACGGTCTGTGTAACCCAGATTCCGCGCCACAGCAGGCTGAACACTCCTGATCAGTTGGTCGGCTGCCCTGCCCATGTGGTAGTGCAGTTCATTCCGCACACGCAAAATGAAATCGTACGCGTCGTTCAACTGCCTTTTTTCGGATTCGTTTATCAACCCTCTCTGTTGCAAATCGTCCAAAGACCTGCTTCGGTGCTTGAAGAACGCCATCCACAGCAGATTCTGGTAATCACGCAACCCGCCACAGCCGTTCTTCACATTCGGTTCCTGGAGACAGACAGTGTCGCCGAACTTCGCGTGCCTTTCCGCCTGATCGCGCAAACGAGCTGCGATGTACTCGTTCTCATGCCCTTCGACGCATTGGGTCAGCATTGCTCTTTGGAACTCATCGAAGAGTTCTCTGCTGCCACAAACCAATCTGGCTTCGACAAGCGAAGTCTTGGTTTGCATGTCCTCGTTTACCGCTTTCACACACTCGGAAACCGTCCGGGTGCTGTGCCCGATCACCAAACCAATGTCGAACAGGAACCCGGTCGTCAGCGGCTCGACAAACCACGGAGGTTGCAGCTCCGATATTGTCCCGCCATCATGCAAAAACATCACGTCAAGATCGCTGCAAGGATTCAGCTCGCCCCGGCCATACCCCCCAGTGGCCACAACAGCGCAACGCGGCTCAGAAACCACTCGCGCCTCATCGGTGACTCGTTCCCACGCTGGAAACAAAGCTGCCAACAGCTCGTCCAGAACCTGCGCCCGCGCCCTGCAAATGGCCAGCCCGCCCGCCCCCTTCCGATGCAGTAGTTTCAGCCGGTGCGTCTCCAGCCGCAGGAAACGCTGGTATCTTGTCCTCTCCGCAGCGGGATGGAGCCCTTCTGGCAAGGTCAGACGCGCCACCGCGTCGGCCCGAATCGTTTCTGCCAGCTCAATCATACGAGCAAGTTAAACTTTGGCTCCGAATTGGCAAGCTGCCGAGCAGCGCCATGAAAGCTGTGTGAAACACAAGCGCGCTCCCAACGCCGTTGTTCTTCCCAACGCGTTGTGGGAGCGCGGGCATTCTTGCCCGCCCCAAGCCGGTCAACATTCGGACGCCGGATTCGTGTGATCGAAACCGGTGTAGGACCGATCGTCGTGTTGATGCGGCTAAAACGAGCACTATGCTTCTCCGATTGTTTATGCCATGATAGTTCCTTGGGTAACGCAAATGGCGCCAGCAGCGGACCTGTGGCAAGACCGGGATCGCATTCAGCGTCATTGCCGGGATAAAACGCAGATTTCGCGATGAACAGTAACTACTCAATCTTATGCAGGACGCTTGCCGATAACGAGATCGACTTTGAACGTCATCCCGATGTTCACGTTGTCGTGGCCAATCTCCAGCTCATACACACGCGTGCGACCCTCGTCGCCCATGCACCACCAAACGAGCCGTTTGTTTCAATAATGGTCACCCTGCCCGTGAACATGCCAGCCGAACGCCGCGCCGCCGTAGGTGAGCTGCTCCACCGACTTAATTACGATCTCCGTATTGGCACGTTCGAGTTTTCCTATGACGACGGCGAAGTGCGATTTCATGTCAGCGTGCTTCTGCCCTCCAAGAATTACAATCTCTCGGGCAAGGCCCTGCTTCATTGGCTCGCAGTGGCAATGCACTCCCTTGACGGTTTCTCCCCAACAATACTCAGGGTCGCCACCACAAACGTTTCACCAGCGCACGCTCACGAGCAAAGCGAAGCCGAGTTCAGGGAATACCTGCACGGCCTCGATAGCGGGTCGGATCAGCCGGTCGCATGAGAACTCTGAACCTCGAAGAAGGCCATCCATCAGTTGACGAAGCCCGCCGCAGACTCCTGGCCGAACTGGCCTCAATGCGCAAGTCCGGTGCGCGCCTTCTCAAGGTCGTCCACGGATGGGGATCATCAGGGGTTGGCGGAAAAATCGGCCCTGCAATCCGAAAGTCCCTCCGCTTGCGCGTCAAAGAGGGAAAAGCAACTCTCATTGTTCCGGGCGAACGGTTCTCCGGCGACACGATCGAAGGGCGCGAATTGGCCACCCGTCATCCATCCGTGCGCTCCGACTGCGACTGGAATCGCGTGAACCCGGGAGTGACCGTGGTCGAGTTGGCCCTGTGAACCACAGCCAAGCCCGCCTCAGAGAGGCCGACTGCGCGTTGCGATGCTGCCCAACAGCTTCTCGCCGGCCGCTGTGTTTCGCTGCCGCCTGTCCAATTCGCCAAGAGTCCGGCAAAGTGCTGACAACCGCGGCGTTTGCACGCCGACTGCCTGCGCACGACGAAACGGTTCGAGAAACATCTGGTCGAGTTCGATTGGGAAGCCGCGCTCGAAATCAAGGAGTGTCGAAGCCTTGTAAGCACCCATGGTGCGAGTCCGGTCGATCATTTGGTCTGCGAGCGTCTCGGCCACCCCGAACCCGAGGGCATTGGCGGTCGTGATCACCTCCTGCATCAGTTCGCGCACCAACCGCAGCCACCCAGGATCGCCGAGCAGTTTGTCGGTTGTCAAAGTGGTTCGGCACTCGAACTGATCGGGCACGTTTCCGTCCAAAAGGTTCTCAAGACCCACGACACCCGCAACACCAAGGCCGTTGAACGGGACATTCCAGACAAGTTTTTCCCATCGGGCTTTTGCGAGGTTTTCGGTCAGCTTCACCTTTATCCCGGCTTCGCCCAACTGATCGCCAATTCGACGCGTTGTCTGATCCGGAACGGCACCGTGCTGTCCGAGTGTAACGTCCCCGTACGCAAAATGCCGCACAATGCCGGGCGCAATCCGGTTCAAACAAACAAAACAAAGACCGCCAAGCACTGTGTTCGACTCAAAAAGCCGCGAAAGAAGCTCCTCGTTGCCAAGCCCGTTCTGTAGTGTCAAAAGCCGGGTGCTGCGGCCAACCAACGGTGGCAATAGTTCGGAAAACCTGTGGTTCGCAGTCGTCTTGAGCGCGATCAAAACAAGATCACATGCGCCAATTTCGCGCGGCTCTTTCGCCGGCCGCGGGAAAACCCGAACATCGCCCTCAGGGCTTCTGACCAGAACACCGTTGCGCTTGACCGACTCATAATCAGAACGAAGGAGAAAATGCACTTCATGTCCCGCCCTGCACAGCTTGGCTCCGTAGAATGACCCCACGGCGCCACATCCAACCACCGCAATCTTCACTTCTTTACAACGGCCTTGTCGGTTTCGTGGCTAAGGAACATGCGCTTGGAAAACAAAATGGCACCCTGACATCGTCAGAGTGCCCCGGAAAACCGGCGTCAATTACTTCTTGCCGAGAATCGCATCTTTGGCAGCCTTGGCGACGCGGAACTTGACAACCTTCTTGGCCGGGATGTTGATGATCTCGCCCGTCTTCGGGTTACGACCCTTTCTCGCCTTTCGATTGACAAGCACAAGCTTGCCTACCCCGGGAAAGGTGAAGCTGTTCTTGGCGTTCTTGTACGCCAACTGGGCCAGAGTATCCAGCACAATAGCTCCCTGCTTTTTTGTGATCCCAACCGCCTCTGCCAGCGCGGCTGCAATTTCGGATTTTGACATTGGTCTTGCCATATTAATATTCCTCGTTCGTGGTTAGGTTAAGTCGTCGGACTTCGGCGTTCTTGTAAGCGTTTCCATCCATCTGTGCAAGTATAAAATATGCCGGACTGTTGGCGGGCCGTACCTGCCTTTCTTGACAGGCACTGGTTCAGGACCACCATTAACGCATGCCAGAGCCGGCAACCATCCGAAGTGATTTCACCTACACCATCGTCCGCAAGCTGGCCGAGGGCGGAATGGGCAGTGTCTATGAGGCACACCAGCACGGCGCACGCGGATTCATCAAGAAGGTCGCAATGAAAATCATCCGACAGGAATACGCCCGACAACAGTTGTTTCTCGAGAACTTCATCGGCGAAGCCAAATTGGTCGCCGACCTCATCCACACAAACATTGTCCAAACCTATCATCTGGGCGAATTCGACGGCGTTTGCTTTATCGCCATGGAATTCATCGACGGCATCAACCTCGATCAGCTCTCACAGCAACTTTCCCAAAAACACCGTCAGCTCCCAATCGAACTGGCCATATTCATCGCCAGCAGAGTCGCGCGCGGCCTCGCATACGCACACGCAAAACGTGACCGCGACGGGCATCCGCTCGGAATTGTCCACCGCGACGTGAACTTCAAAAACGTGCTCGTAGCCTTCGAAGGCGATGTCAAACTCACCGATTTCGGAATCGCAAAAGCCCGTGGCTTCCTCCGCGATCAGGAAGGCGAGGTCGCAGAAGGCAAGCCAGATTGCATGAGCCCCGAACAGGCCGACTTCAAAGTCACAGATTCGCGATCTGACCTGTTCTCCACCGGCGTTTTGCTGGCTCATCTGATCCTCGGCCGCGACATATTCAAAGCCCAAAACCCCGAAGCCTCCCGACAGCGCATCCTTAACATGCCAATCCCCGACTTCCGCAGCCTCGACTCTCGCACAGACGATCGGCTCAACACCATCCTACAACGCACCCTCGCACGCCCTCTTTCAGAGCGCTATCAATCAGCCAACGACCTCCTCCACGACCTCGAGTACACGATCTACAGAGCGGGTTACGGCCCGACAAACGAAACCCTCGGCAGATTCGTCCGCGAACTGTTCGATTTCCGCCAATTCATCGATTGAGAATTGCAACAAAGTGCCTGGCACTTTATTTGCGCCCCCACCCAAACAAAGTGCCTGGCACTCTATTTGAGTCTTCCAACGACCCCACCGTGGTGACCGCCTTGCTCTCGGCCAGAGAGGCAGATATGGAGAAACTAACCAAACTTGCAGCTTGAGAAACTTTGCGAACTCCTCGTTGATCAAGAACCCCGCACAGACGCCCACATCGCGCCACATCGGAGTTTCGGTGTCCCGATGTTCTTGTACCGGCCCATCACACCGGCTAGATTGCCGCCGATGAAAGCCTCCAGTCGATCAAAGGTTGTCATCGGCCTGTTGCAACGGCGTGCGTCCAAAGACCCGGCCGAAAATCTCGCGCAAACACTCGCCGCAGCCCGGGAAGCTGCCCGCGCAGGCGCACAAATAATCTGCACCCAAGAGCTCTTCAAAACCCAGTACTTCTGCCAGAGCGAAGACGTGCGAAATTTCAAACTCGCCGAACCTATCCCGGGCCCGACAACAGAAGCCTTTCAGAAGCTGGCCAGACAACGGCGGGTGGCCATGATCGTCTCATTATTCGAGCGGCGCGCGCAAGGGCTGTACCACAACACTGCGGCTGTCATCGACGCGGACGGCACAATCGTCGGTCTCTACCGGAAAATGCACATACCGGATGATCCGCTGTATTATGAGAAATTCTATTTCGCGCCGGGCGACCTCGGGTTCCGCGCATTTCAAACGCGCTACTGCAAGGTCGGCGTGCTTATCTGCTGGGACCAATGGTTCCCTGAAGCCGCGCGCCTGACCGCCATGGAAGGAGCACAAATACTTTTCTACCCCACGGCCATTGGATGGCACCCGGCCGAAAAAGCAAAATCTGGCACCGCTCAGCTCGAAGCATGGCGAACCATCCAGCGCGCCCACGCCATCGCCAACGGCATCCCTGTCGCCGCAATCAACAGGGTCGGGCTCGAAAACCCCGTCGGCGGAGATGGAATCGAGTTCTGGGGCAGCAGCTTCATAGCCGGCCCCTTCGGGGAGGTTCTCGCCGAGGCAACCGATTCCGATGAGGAAACCCTAATCGCCACGATTGATCTGGAATCAATCGAGACAATCCGCACGCATTGGCCGTTCTTGCGCGACCGTCGCATCGACGCCTACAATGGCCTTGTTCGTCGATGGTCAAATCCTTGAGCCAAAGTTTTGTGAGAGAATCTCCGCCATTAAACCAGCACCGCGATTTACCATTATGAAAACAACTCTTCCCGTTGCCAGGCAGGTCCGATCCGCAAGCAGAATGCCAGCGACAATCATGGCATGCACAATCGCAGTCGCCTCCGCAATTCCTGCTGTCACAATCGCATCGGAACCGCCAATCGAGGTTGGAATCGCGTCTCGCGACGTTACCCCCGATCTGCCGATCTGGCTCGCAGGCTACGCGGCCCGGAACCGCCCTGCCGACAAGATCGACCACCCGCTCGCCGCTCGCGCCATCGCATTCCGCGATCAATCAGACCAAAGTTGCGTGCTGGTCGCTGTCGATAATTGCGAGGTAAGCGCTGAATTCGCGGCGCCCGCCCTCAAGTCAATCCAGGACAAGCACGGCCTGAACCCCGGGCAAGTCATCATCGTCTCCAGCCATTCGCATTCGACCCCAGTGCTGGAAGGGCCATTGAATGGCATGTACCCCCTCGGTCCCGCTGAATCCGAGCAAATCAAAAACTACGGCGACAAACTCCGGGCGCAAATCGTCGAAGTTGTCGGCGCTGCGTTGGCTGACCTCGCCCCGGCTCGCATCGAGCACGGAATCGGCCGTTGCACTTTCGCAATGAACAGACGCGCATTCACCGCCAAAGACGTCGTCATCGGCGAAAACCCGGACGGTCCTGTTGACTGGGATGTTCCGGTCCTGCGCATCACGGGTACAAACGGCACAGTACGCGCTATTGTCTTCGGTTACGCCTGCCACGCAACAACAGTCCATGGCGACGACTTCTACACCGTCACACCTGATTTCCCCGGCTACGCTCGCGCGCATCTCGAAAGCGTGTATCCAGGCGCAACTGCAATCTTTCTCACCGGCATGGGCGCCGATTGCAACCCATCGCCGCGCGGCAGTCTGCTGACGTCCAAAGGGCACGGATTGGAATTGGCCGGCGCTGTTGCCGGGGTTCTGAACCATCCCATGCGCGATGTCACCGCGCCAATCCAGTTCTCGTACGCCACTGCAAATCTGCCACTCGAAGCCCCACCCGCCCGCGAAAAAATCGAGCAGGACGCCCAAAGCCGAAATCAATACATCCGCCACAGGGCAGCTCATTACTTGAGCCTCATGGACAAAGGTGGTCCTCTGCCCGCCGTGCAACTGCCAATCGCCGTTCTCCGGTTCGGCAACCGGCTAACCCTCATGTTCATGGGCGGCGAAGTCGTCGTTGATTACGCCAGGAAACTCAAACGCGTCTTCGCAGAAGAACATCCGTGGACCATCGGCTACGCCTATGACGTGCCATGCTACATCCCCAGCGCGCGAGTCGTGAAAGAAGGCGGATATGAATCGGATTCGTCCATGATATACTATTGCCTCTACGGCCCCTTCAAACCCGCAGTCGAAGACGTTGTCATGGACAGCATGACCAAACTGCTCACCGCTTCCCGCGCAACCCGGTCCGTTGTCATGGCGCCCTGAAACATCCCTCAAGCCCCTGTGCCCGACATCCTCCTTGCAACGCTCAACGCCAAATACCAACACGCGGCGTTGGGTCTGCGCTACCTAAGAGCAAACCTGGGTGAACTCCATCCCCGTTCTCTGATCCTCGAGTTCGACATCAACCAGCGCCCGCTCGATGTCGCCGAGCAGATTCTCGCCCATGACCCCAAAATCATTGGCCTCGGCCTTTACATCTGGAACGCTTCACAAACCACCGAAGTCGCCGCCCTGCTCAAGACCATCAGGCCAGATGTCGTCCTCATACTCGGCGGCCCGGAAATCAGTTTCGAAATCGAAGCCCAACCAATAGCAGAGCTCGCTGACTACATCGTCACCGGCGAAGCCGATGTCGAATTCGCCAATCTTTGCAGGCAAATCTTTGCTGGCACGCGCCCTGCATCCAAAGTAATCCACGCCGAACCACCCAACCTCACCAAACTGGCTCTGCCGTACGATGAGTACTCCGATGCCGACCTCGCCCACAGATGGATTTACGTCGAAACATCGCGCGGGTGCCCGTTCACATGTGAGTTCTGCCTTTCATCGCTCCGGCCGGGAATCCGCCGGTTCCCATTGGAAGAATCGCTCGCCCAATTCCAACACCTGCTCGATCGCGGAGCTCGAAGGTTCAAATTCGTCGATCGCAGTTTCAATATCGACTCGGACATCTGCTGCACTGTCCTTGATTTCTTCCTTGAAAGACTGACGCCGGACCTTTTCTTGCACTTCGAGATGATCCCGGACCGGCTCACTGACCCCGTGCGCAGCCGCCTCAAGAAGTTCCCAAAAGGCACGCTGCACCTCGAAGTCGGCATCCAGACTTTCAACCCCGACGTCGCTGCCAGAATCCATCGCCACCAGAAATGCCCAGAAATCGAAGATAACATCCGGTTCCTCCGCCACCACACCGAGGCAGCCATCCACGCCGATCTCATCATCGGGTTGCCCGGCGAGAACCTCGACAGCATCGCAGCCGGATTCGATCGCATCCTCGCACTCGAACCGCACGAAATCCAGGTCGGCATTCTCAAAAGACTCCGTGGCACAACCATCGACCGCCACGCCGCAGAGTGGGGATTGGTATTCTCACCTTTCCCGCCGTACGAGATTCTTCAAACCAAGTTGATTGACTTCCCCACCATGCAACGCCTGCGCCGGTTCGCCCATTTCTGGGAAGTCATCGGCAACAGCGCCAACTTCAATGAAACCTTGCCTCTGCTCTGGGCACCCAACAAATCCCCATTCACAGAATTCCTCGCCCTCAGCGATTGGATTTATGCTGCAGAAGGACGCAGATACGGCATCGCCCTGCACCGACTCGCTCAGCTCCTGTTCGAGTACCTCACAAGTCTGCAAAGCCATCCCCCAAGCCGTGTCGCTCAACTCCTGGCGCGCGATTACGTCCGCCCCGGACGACGCGAACCGCCCCCATTCCTCAAGCCATACCTCCCCCGGTCTCATGCGCCACACAGTTGAACACAAAAGAGCTTTCACGCTCATCGAGCTCCTGGTTGTCATCGCAATCATCGCCATCCTTGCCAGCCTGCTCTTGCCAGCGCTCAGCCGGGCAAAAGAACTCGCCCGGCGCATCGCCTGCCTCAACAACCTCAAACAACTAGGCTGCGGCAGCCTGATGTTCTCCCACGACTACGACGGCCAGCTAACTGGATGCATCGATTACACCGACGACAACCTCAACTGGCTCTACCCAGCCTACGTACCCTCCCTGAAAAGTTTCACCTGCCCCGCCACGCGCAATACCATAAACCCAGACCTCTTCATCCCATACACCAACGAATACACCGGCCTCAAAGAACTGCGCGACCTCCGCGATTTCGCCCTCAGCAAAAAGCACCCCGGCCACAGCTACGAAAACTTCGGTTGGTGGCGATCCCCACAGGAGAAAAAAA
>JARYMD010000390.1 GCA_029907285.1 Verrucomicrobiota bacterium
CGGTTCTTGCGACCGCAGCGCTCAGACCACAGGTGGAATTGGAGAGCAATACATGATCAAAGTAGAGAACTTGGTCAAAGCTTTCGGCCCGAAACTGGCGGTCAACGGAGTGTCGTTCACCGTCGAACGCGGCGAAGTCCTCGGGTTTCTCGGCCCGAACGGCGCCGGAAAATCCACCACCATGCGGATGATCACGGGGTTCATTCCCCCGACATCAGGGCGCATCACAATTGGTGGATTTGACGTTGTCGAGAACCCTATTGCGGCAAAACGGCTCATAGGTTATCTGCCCGAGAATGCCCCTGCATATACCGACATGACTGTTATGGGGTTTCTCAGGTTCGCCGCAGAGTTGCGCGGCCTGCGCGGTGCTGCGCGTGACAAAGCAGTCGAACGCGCCATAGAACTCTGTTTCCTTGAATCCGTGAGGCATCAGAGCATCGACACACTGTCCAAAGGTTTCCGCCACAGAACCTGCTTCGCGCAGTCGATCATCCACGACCCTGACGTGCTGATTTTGGACGAGCCGACCGACGGCCTTGACCCGAACCAAAAGCACGAGGTCAGAACGCTCATCCGCCGAATGGGCGAAAAGAAAGCCATAGTTTTCTCAACGCACATTTTGGAAGAAGTCGATGCGGCCTGCACACGCGCGATCATAATCGACCGCGGCCGGATTGTTGCAAACGGGACGCCGCAGGAGCTCCGCCAGCGGTCTGAAATGGCCGGCGCAGTCACCATGCGCGTCAAAGGCCCAACCGCCGCCGAGCTGCGCGACCGGCTCCAACAGCTTTCAACAGTGCGCAAGACACTCTTTGTCAAAGAAGACGGCCCCGCGCTTTGTGCCCGGGTTGTTCCCTCGCCGACCGCGCTTGACGGGCAGCTCGAGGAGAGCCTGTTCGACCTTGTCTTGCGTGAGAAATGGCGGCTGCTCGAACTCAAGACAGAGGAGGGCAGATTGGACGAGGTATTCCGCAGCATAACGCTTCCGGACACTGCACCAAGCAAGAAGGAATAGCTTAACCCATGAACACAGACGCTTCTGTTACTTCTCAAGCTTCAGTGGCTGCGCTCAATGGTCCGCGGTGGAGTGCCGCGGGCAACGTGATAACAATCGCCAAACGCGAGCTCACCGGCTATTTCACGTCGCCGGTGGCCTACGTGTTCATCGTGATTTTTCTGCTGTTGCTCGGGTTCTTCACCTTCATGGTGGGCCGGTTTTTCCAGCGGAACGAAGCATCACTGTTCGCATTTTTCATGTGGCATCCATGGCTCTATCTTTTCCTCGTGCCTGCAGCGGGAATGCGGCTTTGGTCGGAAGAACGCCGTTTGCACACGATCGAGCTTCTGCTCACCATGCCTGTGACAGCGTGGCAGGCGATTTTGGGCAAGTTTCTTGCGTCATGGGCGTTTCTTGCCATCGGATTGTTCCTGACATTCCCGATGGTGATAACGGTGGCTTATCTCGGGGACCCGGACATGGGCGCGATATTCTGTGGCTACCTCGGGAGCCTGTTGACGGCCGGGGCGTATTTGTCAATCAGCAGCATGACATCGGCTCTGACGCGGAACCAGGTGGTCAGCTTCATAATATCCGTTGTGATCTGTTTGTTTCTGATTCTTGCCGGTTGGCCGCCAGTGACCGATCTGCTTGTGCAGTGGGCGCCGACATGGCTCGTCGATCTGATCGCCTCGTTCAGCGTATGGCCACATTTCGAGACTTTTCAGCGCGGTTTGATTGATTCGCGCGACCTTATCTATTTCGTTCTCGTGATGGTGTTTTCACTTTTCACAACCGGCGTAATCATCCGCAGCCACCGGGCCGGATGACAGCATCTGAGGCACAAACTCAACCATGCGACATTTCTGTTCCACGTCATATGAACGCTAACATCAAGAAGTGGGAACCGTACATCTACTCGGGCATCGGCGTTGCCGCCATGTTCCTTGCGCTTGTCGCGGTTGGCGCAATCACGTCAACCGTGAAAGCCAGGCTCGATCTGACCGAGGACCGCGTTTTCACACTCTCGGAAGGAACAAGGAAAATCCTGAGCAAGATCGACACCCCGGTCATCATCAACTTCTACTGCACAAGGGGCGAAAACCAAATGCCGGTCGCACTCAAAAACTACGCGCAACGAGTCGAAGACCTGCTGGCCGAGTACCGTCAGGCTTCCCGCGGCAAAATCGAGATTCGCAAATTCGATCCTCAGCCTGATTCAGATGCTGAGGACTCGGCCCGGCTGGATGGCGTCGAAGGCCAGAACTTCAGCGGGGGCGGCGTGATTAATCTCGGCGAAAAGGTGTACCTCGGCCTTGCCATCTCATGCCTCGACCAAAAGGTCGCAATCCCGTTCCTTGACCCGACCCGCGAGCGGCTGCTCGAGTACGATCTTACCCGTGCCATCGCCCGGGTGATAAACCCGACGAAACCGACCTTGGGTGTGATGAGCGGCCTTCCCGTGTTCGGCCAGACAAATCCCATGCTCATGCGGATGGGCGGCGGCCAGCAAGACCCGTGGGTTCTCATCAACGAGTTGAAACGCGATTTCGACGTCAAACAAATCGATCTCACCGCCGAGAAGATCGATGATTCGATAAATGTCCTGCTTGTCATTCATCCGGCGAACATATCCGAGAAAACGCAGTTTGCTTTGGACCAGTTCGTCCTCCGCGGCGGCCGGCTCGTCGCCCTCTTGGACCCAATGTCAATCGTTGCCACCCGCAACTCGCTCAACATGCAGGACATGATGCAGCGCGCCGCCTCGGGCGGTTCAACACTGGACAAACTGCTCAAAGCATGGGGGCTCGAGTTCGATGTGAGCAAAGTCATCGCTGACAAGAACTACGTCACTCAGGTCCGGCGCGGCGACCGCGGCGTCGTTGCCCCCGAAGCCACATGGCTGTCGCTCACCCAAGATGCAACTGATCGGTCGGACGTCACAACAAGCGAGATTGACAGCCTGCTGCTTGTTGGCGCAGGAGTCTTCACAGGCAGCCCCGCTTCAGGGATCAAACAAACCGTCCTGCTCAAAAGCTCCGGCAACTCGCAGCTCGTCGATAAAATGCTTGCCCAGTTCGGAGGCGATACAACCAAAGACTTCTCACCGTCAGGCAAGGAATATGCGCTCGCTGTCCGGCTCACGGGCAAATTCAAGACCGCGTTCCCCGACGGCAAACCTGGCGGCGATTCACAATCCGACAAGAAAGACGAAAAAGCGGGCGAGTCCGGCAATGAACCCGATGAAAAGAAGTCCGATTGGCTGAAGGAATCAACAACCGACGGAGTGGCGGTGTTGATCGGCGACAGCGATTTCGCCTACGACCAGTTCTGCGTGTCGATCCAGAATTTCTTCGGTCACAAGCTCATCTCGCCATTCAATGGCAACCTCAATTTCATACAAAACGTCGTCGAGCAATTGATGGGCGACAGCGATCTCATCGCCGTGCGCAGCCGCGCCGTCAAAAACCGCCCGTTCACTCTTGTCCGCAAAATCCAGGCTCAAGCTGAAGGGCAATACAGAGCGAAAATCAAACAGCTCGAGCAGGACCTGGTCGATGCCCAGCAGAAAATCAACGAGCTGCAGCGAAACGCTGACAAGAGCCAGCGCGCCATCCTGCCAAAGGAGGTCCAGGACGAAATTAAACGGTTTCGACAGAAAGAAGCCGAAACAAACCGCGAACTCAAGCAGGTGCGCAAACAGCTTCGCAGGGACATCGACGCCCTCGAGACAAGGCTTAAATGGATCAATATCGCCGGCATGCCTGCGATGGTGACCATCGCCGGTGTTGCTCTGGCAATCATCAAACGCAAACAAACAGCAGCCAAATGAACCGCAGACAACTCACTCTGATACTTGTCGCCGCTTTGGTCATTGGCGGACTTGGTTTGTGGCTCCGCAGCCGCAGAGCCGCTTCGTATCAAACGTCCTCGGGTCTCATGGGACAAAAAGTCCTCGGAGACTTCGATGTCAACAGTATCGCCCACATCACGATCCGCCGCGGAACAAACGAGGTTAACCTGGTCCAGAAAGACGAAGTCTGGACGGTCAAGGAACGCGGCGGGTACAAGGCAAATTTC
>JARYMD010000391.1 GCA_029907285.1 Verrucomicrobiota bacterium
ATTCAAAGTGGACTAAACCCATGTCAAATCGAGGGTTAATGCAGGTTTTGGGCTAAAAAGTTAGTGGAGAATCCGTTATAAAGCCAGCGCTCTTATATCTGGGGTAGGCTTTGTCATCCCCGGAGTGAATTCCGGGTCATGCTTGCCGTCAGAGAGCAAACGAATGACCACTAGTGGACCAGCCCATGGCCCATATTTGCCGACGATAACTTTGCCATCGGGTTGCGCCAAAACAGGAGGATAGCCGATACACTGATTCTCCATCACAAACGAAGTATCAACCGACCCGGGCTCGCCCGTGTTCAGTGTCAATGATACAGTCCGGCTTGCATCGAAACCGTGGGCATTGCTAACGACAAGCTGGTAGGTGCCTTCATGAGCAGCGACCACATTCGAAATCACCAACAACGCGCCGGTTCCTCCAATGACCGGTGCGCCGTCGTGGTGCCATTGATAACGCATGCCTGCACCGTACGCATTCACGTAAAAACACGCGGTCCCGCCCTCGGTCACATAGGTTGACACGGGCTGTGTGACAATGACCGGAGGACCGATCATAAGCGCCAAGTTGCATTCGCCACCTGCCGAGATCGCTACGACATCCCTCAACGTCGGCGGCACAAGCGCCGGCGCATCCCCAAGATCGAAGTTGTGGCGTGGAGTCGTGTCGCCCCATCCTACGACGGTGCCATCTTTCTTGAGAGCAAGGCCGTGCCATGCCCCCGCGGAAATCGCAATCACGTCCCGAAGGTCGGGCGGCGGATTGCACTGCCCTGCACCGTTGTCACCCCAAGTGACAACGGTCCCATCGTCACGCAGTGCTACACTGAACCCCCGCGACCAGATGCCGCCGGCAGCGATGGCAACCACGTTTGAAAGCCCCGGCGGCACACAGCATTGTCCGGCAGAATCGTTGCCCCATGCCACTACCGTTCCGTCCGCCTTCAGGGCAAGGCTATGCGCGTAGCCAGCGGCAACTGCTACCACGCCACTCAGTCCAGCCGGTGGAATAGCCTGCCCATCGTCGTTTGCGCCCCAACCCACCACTGTTCCATCTTTCTTAAGTGCACAAGCGTAAGAGACACCGGCTGTCACCGCCACAACATTGCTCAGCCCCGTCGGCGGATCAAAGGCCGTCGCCCATTCAACGACGGTTCCGTCGCGTTTCAGATTAACGACATGATCTGCTGCTGAAATCTCCACGACGTTCGACAGGCCCGTTGGTGGTTCCCATATTCCCGCAGGACCGAATGCATACAAGGGAGTTCCGTCGCGGCTGAGTCCATAACTGTTCCAACCGTCGCTTTCAACAGCGACGAGATTTGTCCATTCTTCTCCTATCATGTGGCAGTCGAGGTACCTGGAGCCGAAAAACACTGCTGCTGAATCTTCCGGCATCGGCTTGACGGCAAGACTTGCACTGGCTGTCGTTTCACCGCCCGCCGGTCCCTTGACAAGCACGGTGTACTCGCCGCTATCCTGTGGCCTGGCGCCCGGGAAAAACAGCGATTGATACGTTTCTCCAGGGATATCAACCCCGTTCTTGCGCCACTGATAGGTGAACGGCCCGTTGCCTTCAACAACCACGCTTAACACAGGGTTGCTGCCTTCGTACACCGTTTGATGGCGGTGCCGCGCAATGTGCCGTCAATGTACACCGCCATCTGGTCAGATGGATCATCAAAGCTGAATGCGACATGATACCAGCGGCCAATTTCATAGGGGAATTCACAGTACACGCATCTGGTGGGGTAAAATCTGTTGATTCCTGCCGAGATGTAATCCGGCTCAAAGGCGATCGAGAATGACTTGTCCGAACCTGTACCAAGCCCTTTCGAAATGAGGGTCATCCATAGTTTCAGATCGAATTTGACCCAGGCTTCTATTGTGAAACTCGCAGGGCGAACCGCCGCCGAGTCCGGCACCACAACGTGATGCTCATAGTCACAGATTATTGCCTTGCCAGCCTTTCCTACTTCGTAAACCGGCGTTGTATTGCCCGTTCCATTATTGCCGCCGGCAATGTCCTCCAAGCTGTTGTCGAAAGGCCACCACGCAATCAGGCCTGTGGGCGGGAACACGCATTCCGGTTGCTGGACGAGCGTCAGTGTTGCCTCAGCACTCACCACGGCCCCCAAATCGTTGCTCACGACCACCGTGTACACGCCCACGTCGGTTGGCTGAACGTTTCTGATTGTGAGCGTCCGGCTTGCGGTACCGGTAATCCGCCCTGTGTCAACCAGGTTTGTGCCGTCCTTGCGCCATTGATAGCTGGCGGCTGGATTGGCATAAACGGCAACTGCGAACCAAACCTTCATTTCCCCGAGAACCACCTCTTTGCTAACCGGTTGTTCCAGAATCCGCGGGGCCGAAGGTGCCTTGCACTTGCCCGCACTGCCGGCTTCATAGATATCCGCAATCTCCTGTGCCGTGAGAACCCGATTGTACAGGGTGATCTCGTCGAGCAGTCCCTTGAACGAGCTAAAATTCTCGCCGTAAGCAACATTCCGTGCGTTAACCCCAATCGTTATGGCTGTATGCTCTGTGTTAATGGGGGATGCAAAACTGTTCTGTCCCGCGAGCTTTCCATTCACGAAAATTCGCCGCAGCCGGCTCGCTGTTGAATAGGTCGCTGCAACGTGATACCACTTGCCCGGCTCAGTGATCACGTTCTGAACCAAAAGGGGCACATCATTAATCCGAAACTCCAATCCCCGGTTAACAAGCCGTAGGTAGTAGTCATGTCCAAAAGGCGACGGGCCCACACCACCAGCAGTCGATACAATATGCTGGTCGGTGTAAACATCGACAGGCTTGATCCAGCCCTCGATTGAAATCGCCGTGGTAAAACGCAAGTCTTCGGTGTTCGGAACAAGGATGTACTGGCCGTCTTCCGTGATTTCGATGGCCTCGGCAATGAGTCCAGGACGGAATGTGATTTCTCCAACCCTTGTGCCGTGATCAGCGCCGACTGCGTCACCGGCATTCCCATCTCCCGGCCACCAGCTAACGGTGCCCTCAAGCGGTGGTACGCAATCGGCCATGGCTACGAAAAACGAGGTCAAAACTGCAAACATCAAACATCCGAATTCAGATCGTACCTTTGTTTGTGATTTCATTGCTCCGCTCCTCCGTCTGCGTTGTCAAATGCGGTTGGCTGTATTCTGCAATTTCCTCCTTTGCGGCAGCACTCGGGTGTTGTCGGCACTGCACAATTCCGTTTGGAGAGAGACTCATGCCAAACGCAACCGGTTGATGGCGCCATTATCTCAACAGCTGTGCTGGTTTATCAAGGTTTTTGGTCACACCGTTTCCTGCGCTGCGCATCTCACAGATAGAGATGCCCGCTTCTCTATGCCAGCCGGAAGCGAGTTTTGCGTAGTTGTCAGCAATGACAGCACGAAGCCGCCGACAGCCAGTGTCAAAGCCGTGTGATTGAGCCTCGAAATAAAGGTGTTGCTGGAGCCTTCGTTGTTAGAGTTGCGGGGGCAGCATCGAAGTCCCGTTATGGTGAGGGATGCAGGTCCGACCGGGGTCAGAGAGCATGGCAAAGGCACAAGAGGGTTCCCTGGGAACACGAGAGACCCGTCGAGGTCCTGAGACAAATACCGGAGTGGTCGCCACCGGGTATCAACGACCAGGCCACCGAGCTGCCGCTTTCCGGCGAGGTGGAGCGAACAGAGGAAGCAACTCAGGTATTGGTGCTCAACCGACAAAGGGAGAGCGCGGAGAGGCCCGGCGGGAGTCTTAGTCTGTTCATAGTACTGGTAGAAAGCCGGCGAACGGGGCCGCCCGGAGCCGGGGTGCGTATTCCGATGAATTCGGACACCTATTCCGAAAATATTCGGACACCGATCCGATGAATTCGGACAGTTGTCGGAGCAGAGCAACGCTCTGCAGCCAGTCTTAAAGAGGTGTCCGAATTGGATTGGATTGCTGTCCGAATTAAATCGGAATCCCTGTCCGAATTGCGTCGGAATATGCAATACAGGTGCCGGTCCTTGCGCAAAGAAGGCCTTGCAAACATCTTGAAATACCCCAAGGCCCAAAGACCGTAAGCGG
>JARYMD010000392.1 GCA_029907285.1 Verrucomicrobiota bacterium
GTTCGCGGTGTTCGCAGGGTTGGCTGGTGACGAATTCAGATGAAGCCACGGTTCAGGCATTTGACTCTGGTACAGCTCTGGATGTTATTGGCTGGGCCAGCGCTGAGGGGCTGAGGGTTCGCAAACAGAGGACCCAGCCTTCCAACTGAAGGAAACGCTCAACGCACAACGTTCAACGGGCGTCGCGGGTTTGCGAAGCGATGGCCTTGTCCACCCGCCGCGGTTTGTAGTGGCGACTTCAGGCGGTGCAGGGGTGGTTGCCAAATCCGCGCGTTTTCGGATGCGGGCTGAAGCCTGCACTACGACCCGATGCATCGGATGCAGGCTGAAGCCTGCGATCGCAAGGTCAAGGTGATTGCTGAACGAGTCGGTAGAATTGGCGATTGCCTGTGACTGGGATGTGCACGCGGTAGTGGCCCGACTGAATCACCGGCTGGATGGGGCACGGGCTCCAGTTTGCGTTCTGGCCTAAGCGATCTGATTGTTGGAGGACGCAATTCTCGCATGGGGCGAGCCATTCGATGACTGCGTATCCGGTTTCGAGAGAGATGTTCAGTGCGGGGCGGGCTAGCGCCTTTTGGGCGCGGAAGAACTGTGGAGTTTGACCTGCCTGCCGAAGTTGGAGGTCGGTCTGCAGGTTGGCGGCCCAAACCAGGCTGTCGAATTGCCAGTCGGGCGGTTCGAGCGTTGGCGTTCTCTCGATGGTGTAATTGCGGCCGGGCTGAGCGTAAAGTGTCAGTGCCAATTGTTGGGAGTTGGTCAATGCCACGGCCAGGATGGGTTCGTCGCCTACAATGTACACACGACCCGAGGTTGGCCGGCCGCGAATTGTCATGCCGTTGACACGCAGCCCTTGCGGTTGTTCGCCTTGCAACACTGCTATGGCGGAGTGTGGATTTGGGGTGGCAGTGAACCCGATTTGTCCCAGTGTCAACTGCCCTTGGAATGCGGAGTTGGCAAGCGCGGCGAATTGGAGGAGGAACTCGTTGGCTGGCAGCGGCAGAAGCGTTGCTGAGCCAACCTGAGGCGCAAGATTGGTCAATTGCAGGTGCTCGAGCCGATCGCTGTCGATGCTCAGGTGGAGTTCGACCTGTTTGAGTTCGGCGCCGGACTTGAGGGTTAGCGGGACGCTTCCATTTTCGCCGGACAGAACTGCTGCAGTGCCGATGCTCAGCCTGAAATCGGGCATGTTATCCAGAACGACGACATTGAAGGCCTGTGTTGCGGTCATTGGCGTGGTCCAATCGTCGCGGACAACAACAAAAATCTGATAATTCGTGCCGCCCTGGAATTCTGTCGGGCGCCACGTGAAGGTGCCTGTGTTGGAGTTGATGGCCGCGCCGGGTGGCGCGCCGCCGCCAAGAGCAAAGTAGAGCTTTTGCTGTGGGAGGTCGGGGTCCGACGCCACGCAATTAATGCTGAGCAGACTGCCTTCGTAGATTCGCTGGTCTGGGATTGGATCGAGTGTTGGAGGGCTGTTCACCTCGAGAACGATCACATTGAACTGCTGTGTAGCGGTCATGGACGGGATGCCGCTGTCTTGAGCGATGATTGTTATTGTGTTTGTGCTTGGGCCGTGGGCCTCGCCGGTGACCCAGGTCAAGAACCCGCTGACGCTGTTTAGGTTCAATCCGGTTGGTGCGCCCGGGCCGAGCTTGTAGGTCAAAGCGTCGCCGTCGGTGTCTGTTGCTGCTACGGCAATTGAGACTGTGTCGTTTTCGTTGACGACCACGTTTGGTTGCGGGGCGAACACAGGCGGGTGGTTTTCGAGAGCGACTGTTGTTTGCGCCTGGGGCGCGGCCGGGGTTGGTTGGCGGTTGCCTGCGGCGTCCACGGCAATGCTGTAGAAGGCGTATGTGTTAGCGAAAGCGCCTTGGAACACAGCGCTGGTGTTTGGCGTGGCGTTCAGCCAGCGGATGAAGGGGCCGCCGTTCTCGCTGTAAAACACATCATAGCTGCTGATGCCGGTTCCACCGGGGTTGTCCTGGCCGGACCAGCGCACGAGGAAAGCCGGTCGGCTTTGTGCTGGCAGAGCATCGACCATGCTGGTTGGCGGTTCGGTATCTGGGGCAGGGAGGGGCTCGTAGCGGAGCGTGTATTGGCCGGTGCTGTCGTGGTCCAACAGATGCAGAACATGCTCGCGTTTAGGTGGCTTGCCCATGCCGAGGAAGGTCCTGTCGGTGACCCATGCATTGGTATCGATGGCAACGTGGACGCCGTCGGAACGCAGGATATCCATCAACTGGTAGCGGCCGTCGGCGGGGTCAGGCACACGAAGGTAAACCCAACCTGGAGGCATTGTAGCGGACAGTTGGACTTGCAGGTTGGCTTGAGACAGCGTGCCGGCGACGACGGCGTTTGTGACAACTGCAACTGCATTTGAAGAGCCATCGCTCAGCCACAGTGTATCCGGCAAATCAAGACTGTCGGGCCGATCATTGACAAGGAAATCGGGTTTCCCGTCTTCGAATGCGCCTCCGGCTTGCACTAGGTGTATGAGCTCGTGGATGTCGAGCTTATCAATGATGGACAACCTTGGGTTGCCTCTGCCGTCGAGGTGTTCGAACGTGGCGGAGTAATTGATAAAGAGCCCCTGCAACGTCGAGGTAAGGAGCCAGCGGGCAATCTTCATTTGTCCGGGCGCGATATCGCCGAAATCGGCGGTCAGGGTGGGCGTCATATTTTGGCCGGCGACCTCGGTGGCGATGATTTTGAAATCTATGAGCAAGCCTTTTTCGTTATCAACTATTTCGGGTTGGGCGGATGTGATGCGGAAGTTACGGGCTGTACCGGCGCCCCAATTATGAACCATGACGGCGAGGTTGAACGGGACGGATGGCTCGACGATGTCGGTGAACGGGTCGTCCGAAAAGACATCTCGCTGATGGAAGTAGTGCAGATCAAGGCGCGCGGTTGGGTTGACGGTTATTGGCACCGGGACCATTGGGACGACGAACTCGGTGCCGTTCAGGGTGTATCTGAACACGCCGCCGATGTAATAGAGTGTGGGGTTGGTGGGCGCAGCATCGACGGTTGGGACGATCACCCAGCGCGCGGTTGACTTTTGGCCCGGGTTGATCATGCCCAGACCATAAACGTCATTAAGGTTGGACAGTTCTGGCGGACGGATATCGAACAAACTCTCTGCGGGCTGATGTGCGGAGTCAGTGATCTGGAGATCAACGCCGATGTGGTCCAATGGGTCTGCGGTTTCATTGTTGATTTCGAGTGTGGCACGGAAGGCTTCGCGGCTGAGGACGGCCTGTTGATCGAGCCTGAGTTTGATTCTTGCGCAAACACCGGCAGTGCCCGGTTCATCGAGTGCCATCTTGCCGTTTTCGATGAGCGCCTGGATTGGATCGTCGTAACCCGCAGCTTGGGCTGCCTGGTAGTATTCGAGCAACTCGACCAACTTTTGCTCGGCCAACAACATGTCGATGAAATCGAGGTTTGCGCCCGGGGGCGCGTTGTCAGGACTGTAGATGCCATTGGCGACGTTTTCCATGGTACGGTTCCAGCGTTCGATGATCCGTATGAGTTCGGTGGCAGGAACGGTGGTTGGCAAATCTCCGGTCAACAGGTTCGCGCGTTCGGAGTTCGTGATCCAACGGCCCTGGTCTGAGCTGGCATCTGTGGCTGCGAAGAATCTGTCGAACCATGAGCTGGCGTTGGGGTCATAGGCGGGTCCAAGCCAGACGTCGTCGGAACTTCCGGTGATCAAATTGAACAAATCTGCCATGAGCCAGACGCCTTTGAGGTAGAACTTGCCGGGGTCTGAGGGTGAAGTGCCGGCGAGGCGGGCTCCTGCGTGTGGCGGGGCCGAGCCGCCTCCGAAGGTTGAGCGGGCGCAATTGACGATATTTTTGATGCAAGAACCGAGGCTGATCAGTTTGCTGAGGCAACCACCGACTGCCTCGAGGCACTCGAGAGCGTCTGGATTTGCGAGGCAGCTTGCAAGGTCCACTGGGCATCCAATGGGTGAGCACCCAACAGCCGTTTTGATCCAGCACAGGAGCACGCAGAGGTCGGGGAAATTGATGT
>JARYMD010000393.1 GCA_029907285.1 Verrucomicrobiota bacterium
GCTCAAACGGCCCTGATTTTGGACCCGCCCCGTGTCGGGTGCGACGCGCGGGTATTGAACCAGATCAGGGCTGCTCGGCCGGTCCAGGTACTGTACGTTTCGTGCAATCCGGCAACCATGGCGCGGGATTTGAACACTTTGTGTGCGGGAGGACTCTACAAGGTAATGCGAGTGCAGCCTTTGGACATGTTTCCGCAGACGCAGCACATGGAGTGCGTCGCGGACGTTCGTTTGCAGGCTGCGGTTGGTGGAGCAGTGACGGGCCGCGATACCGAAGCGACCTGTCAGGAATCAGATCAAACTGGTCTTGCCAAAACACCGTAATTCAGGTTCAACTCAGTCCGCAACTTATATGGAACAAAAGGAGAAACCGCCGTTTGGGTTCGTGCAAACGCAGCTCCCGTGGATCATTGGAGCATGTGCCCTGGTTCTTTATTTTGTTACCGTGAACCGATGGGCGCGGTGGGAAAGCCTGCCGACTTTGATCAGGGTCACCGGGATTGAGGCCGGTCCGGTGGTATCGGCCCCGTTGTTCTTTTTGTTGACGTACCCGATCAGGTGGCTGCCCGTTGGCGTGCAGCCGGTGGCGCTGAACCTTTTGTCAGCGGTGTTCGCGGCGCTGACACTTGTTCTGCTGGCGCGGTCAGTGGCGTTATTGCCCTACAATCGCACCACCGACACCCGGCATCTGGAACGGAATGAGCATTCGTTTTTGACGCATCCGCCGGCGTGGGTTCCGACGCTGTTTGCTGTCCTGCTGTGCGGTTTGCAAATCACGTTTTGGGAACACGCAACTGCCGGCACGGGAGAAATGCTGGACTTGTTGTTGTTTGCCTACGTGACACGGTGCTTGCTTGAGTACAGGCTGGATGGAGAGGACCGGTGGCTTTACAAATTCGCGTTTGTTTATGGGTTGGCCGTGACGAACAACTACGGGATGATTGCGTTCTTCCCGTGTTTCCTGATTGCGCTGATTTGGATAATGGAGGCTGATTTCTTCCGGCTGCCGTTTTTGGCCAAAATGGCCGGGTTCGGCATCTGCGGGCTGTTGCTCTACCTTGTGCTGCCGATTGTGAACGTGATGACGTCGCCTGAAACCGGGGGTTTTCTGGCGCAATTGCGGACTGTTGTTGGGAATCAGAAGGGCATGCTGCTGGCGTTCAGGCCGTACACGTATGTTCTGGTGCTGCTATCATTCACGTCTTTGTTGCCTCTGGTGATCATAGGAATCCGCTGGTCGGCCGGAGAAGGCGATCACAGTGCAGCGGGAGCTGCGACCGCAACATGGTTTTTGAGGATTGTCTATGCCTTTCTGTTTGTGGCGTGCGTGAGCATATTCTTCGACACCAAATGGAGTCCGCGAGTGTTGGGCGCGGGTTATGCACTGCTGCCGTTCTATTACTTGGCGGCTTTGTGTGCGGGGTATTTCGCGGGTTATTTCCTGTTGATTCTCAGCACGGGCGGCACAAGACCGCTGCCCCGGCAACAACCCGTTCCAAAGACACTTCGGCCGGGTGGCGTGATTGTGGCAATCGCATGTGCGGTCTGTGCGATTGCGCTGGCGCAACGCAATCTGCCTCTGATTTCCCTTGGCAATGGAAAAGCACTCGCGCAGTTTGCTGATCTCTTGATTCAGACGTTGCCCGAAACACCCGCATACGTCGTTGCGGACTCGCCCGGCGAGCTGATGCTGGCGCAGGGCCGGTTGCACAAGAAAGGCGCGGTTGACAGGCATGTTTTCATCAATTCTTCCCTGCTCAATTACGGCGCATATCACAGGCATCTTTCAAAACGTTATGGTCAGCGCTGGCCGTTGAACCTGGGCCCGGAGGAAGCAAAGGGGATTTTGCGGCCCATGGCGGTGACGGCACTCCTGACCGCTCTGGCTCACAGCAATGAGGTTTATTATCTGCATCCGAGCTTTGGCTATTTCTTTGAAAACCTGAACGCCCGGCCGAGGGGGATGACCTGGCTTCTGAAGCCGTACCCGAACGACTCATTGCTGCCGCCGCCATTGACCCAGAGCGAGCTTGGTGAAAACAGAAAGTTCTGGGAAGCGGCGGAGTCTGTTGTCCGGGGTGTGCAGGTGCAGCGGTCACAGGTGCCTACGGATCGGGAATGGTTGCGCCAGTTGTGTTCGCGGGCGGTCAACGCAAGGGGGGTGACCTTGCAGCAGAATGGTCAAACAAGAGAAGCCGAGAAATGGTTCAAACTGGCTGTGGACATCAATCCCAAGAACATCCCCGCCGCCACGAACCTGGCTTTCAACGCACGATTGCAGGCCGAAAGCGTTTTGAAAGACTTCGATGTGGCCAAAGCTGCTGACCAGATTGGGAAAGAGGGCCAGAACCTTGAGGGCATTCTTCTTGGTTTCGGGCCGTTTGACGAGCCGGCATGGCTTTACAAGATCGCAATGAACTTCATGCAAGCCAGTTTGTTCAGGCAGTCTCTGGCCGCGTTCGACCGTCTGCACACGCTCATGCCCAACAACACAACCGTTGACATTTGGCGGATGACCACGGAGTTGATGACAAGGTTCGGCATGGGCGATGTGACAAACGCAGAAAAACAGGCTCTGGCGCTTCACACCAAGTACCCAAAGGAAGACAGCGTTCTGGAGGCGCTCACTCAGATGTACCTGATGACCGCCCGCTTCTCGAACGCGCTTCAAATTGTCGAGGAACAGATTGCGTTGGATGCGTCGAACAGGCGGGCTTTGTTGAACAAGGCCGCGGTTTGCATCCACCTGAAACAATACACCAACGCAGTAGCCGCGCTTGACAAGCTTTTGTCGCTTGAACCCGACAGTGCTCCGGCTTTGTTGAATCGGGCAATAGCATATTTGCAGATGGGAAATCTCGACCGGGCGAAACAGGATTACGAGGCCGTGTACAAGGCGTTGCCCACGTCGTTCCCGGTTCTGTTCGGGCTGGGAGAAATTGCATACAGGCGCAACGACAAGCCCAATGCCCTCAAGTATTACGAAGAGTATCTGAAGCACGCTCCAAAGGACACCGAAGAATACAAGCAGATCGCCGACCGGGTAAACGGCTTGCGTGCGGGAAAGTGATTTCAGGCTCGACGCCGCGGCTCGATCTGATGCCCGGGCACAGCCAACCTTGGCGGAACGGCGGGGTGTGATTGCGGCCGGCGTTTGTGCCTGGCCAGTGAAGAACATCCATGCCGTGGAGCGCAGGTGAGAATTGTTTGGCCTAATGCGCGTGGTTCACATCATCACCCGCCTCATTGTTGGAGGTGCACAGGAGAATACGATCGCCACGGTATTGGCCTTGCGAAACCGTTCGGGCGTGGAGGTGGCTCTGTTTGCAGGCCCAACCACCGGGCCTGAGGGCTCGTTGGAACCAAGAGTCCGCGATGTTCCCGGCTTGTTCACGCTCATCCCGTCATTAGTCCGTCCCCTGAATCCGTGGAAAGATTTGCTGGCATTGGTTGTGTTCAGTCGGAAGCTCAGATCAATCAGGCCTGACATTGTGCACACGCACAGCGGCAAGGCCGGGTTTGTCGGCAGGCTCGCAGCACGGCTGGCGAGGGTTCCGGTCGTGGTCCATACAATTCACGGGCCATCCTTTGGGCCTTTTCAAGGCGCGCTGCCCAATGCGGTTTATGTGGCAGCAGAGCGCGTGGCAGGCCGCGTGACGGACCATTTTGTTGTTGTGGCTGATGCCATGAAAAGGTTGTACCTCGCCGCCGGCATCGGACGACCGGATCAGTACACGAGAATTTTCAGCGGGTTTGACCTTGGACCGTTTCTGTCGGCGCACGATGACATTGCCGTGAGGAGACAGCTTGGCCTTTCCGCAGACGATTTCGTTGTTGGAAAGATAGCAAGACTGTTCAAACTCAAGGGGCATCACGATCTCTTGGCAATCGGCCCGCACATTGTGAAGGAATACCCAAAACTGAAATTTCTTTTTGTCGGCGATGGGGCGTGGCGCGGGCGGCTCGAACGCGAGTTTGCCGAAGCTGGCATTGCTCAGCACGTCAGGTTTGCAGGGCTG
>JARYMD010000394.1 GCA_029907285.1 Verrucomicrobiota bacterium
AACGCCAATGCGAGGTTCATCAGTTCACCAGCGTCCTTGTCCTTCATCTCGAGAACGCCTTCCGGTGTTTTCCGCCAGCAACGACCGCGGCTGTCGCGGCCCTGACTGATTTCAGTCCCTCGCGAGGTTCGGGGGACCAATCGCACCAAGCCCGGTCGTTTCAGGCTGAGCTCAAAATCGAATGACGATTGACCTTCCTTGCCTGTGCCTTTGACCACGATCGATTCGATTTTCTCGATCGCCGCGCACCCGCCGACGGCCGTGAAATGCTTTTCAAACACTTCTGAGGCTTTGGCCGGGCTTGCGGCTGGATTGGCGATGCCCTGAGAAGCAAGGGCTGTTGCGGTCAACAGGACCAAGATCGGAATCGTGTTTTTCATCGGGTGAAGTCTTTCGGAGTCAGTTTGCGCAGGAGATGACAATTGAAATGTTCGATTGTGCCGGTCGCAGGTGCGCAAGAACGGACAACTTGGCGCAGATCGGCAACAATGCGATGGACATGCTTCAAGAACGTTTCCAGTTCCGCATAGGCGATGAACCCTTCTCGGCGCCTTCTCAGAAGAGGGTCTTGCACGCTTGACTGGGATCGGTACTTCATCGAGTCATGCCGCCGCACTTTCCGTTGTTCGAAGAACTCAGACATAGCTGGCCGCGGAGTGTCACGTGAAGGACTAACCATTGACTCGGAAATCCCACCGGAACAACGGCCAAACTTGGTGGAATCAGCGCAATAACAGGCTTTGGGCATCCGCGGAATCCGCGAAATCCGCGGTGAATCGACTCCATATTCTTCTCCTCGAGCATCCTTACCGCGGCTGGCTTGCATGAGACAGACGTGCAAGTCACATGAGTCCGCCGTCTTTCGGCCAGCAGGAGATTTCTTTCCGAGTTGCCTTTTCGACTGTCGGCTACGCTGTGTCATGTTCGGTTTCATGCAACTGTTCCGCCTGAAGGCGGGGCTCTGACGCGCCGCGGCCGTGGCATCGCCCAAAGTGCGAGACGAACAAGGTACGGAGAGCGGCGAGTACCGGTTGGGCATTACCACACCGCATGCACGGTTGGTCCGAGGTGGATTCTCGCCGAATTTGGCATCAATGTTTGCTTGCTGGTCGGAGTGCTTACAGGCTTTCAGCAGAATCGCCGAGGTTCAGCGGATACCGCCCGTGCTCCCGAACAAGGTTCACAATGTAATCGTATGTCCAGCCCGAAACAGCTCCGCTCACTGAATGATCAGATTGAAAGATGTAACCGCCGCCCCGTGCCGCATTGAGCTTGCACAGAACTTCCCGCCGGATGGCGTCGCGATCGCCTGTCTCCCAGACGCGAATATCGCTGTTGCCGCAAAATGTGATCCGGTGCCCAAAACGGCGCCGCAAATCCAGCACGTCCATCCCAGCTTTGGCTTCCAATGGATTGTAAGCATCAACACCAATCTCGATGAAATCGGCAAAGATCGCGTTGACGTTGCCGCACCCGTGGTAGATCACAGGCAAACCGTGCTCGTGCGCCGCCTCCACCATTTTGGCCACCCATGGCTTGAAATACTGTCGCCAGTAAGCGGGCGACATGAACGTGGACTTCTTGTAAGCCACATCGCCCCAGATGACAAATCCGTCCAGCAACCCATCCGCCGCTTCTAGTTCCGCCCGCGCCATTTCGACGTAATAGGCCCCAATCCGGTTGATCACGGCGCCCATGCGCTCAGGCAATTCCCCCATCCAAAGCATGGCGTTGGTTTGGCCAATCAAACGCGTGAGACATTCATTGGCTTCGATCATGCTCCCGTAAACGGGGAAATCTGGCCGCAGCGACTCGACGGTTCTCAGCCATGGCGGCGAATTGCGCTCGAAACCGTCGCCAACCCCGGCGATTTGGTTGTCGCCCGCGGAAAAGAATCGGCGAGGGTCGCGCGGCGAGTCGAACTGAGCTCGCTCGAGTTTGTCAAAAGTATCAATTTCCCACGACCGCATTTCTGACATGGGAAACTCGAAGTGCTTGTGGATCACCGCGCCAAACCCGGTCTTAACGTCAACCTCCTCCGGCGTTTCCTTTAATGTTTCGAACGGCCGAATCCACGGGTCCATGTTGGGCACGGTCACGATCCAATCGAGGTCGTAGTGGTGGTAAGGATCGGCGTCACTGCCCAGTCCCAGCTCACGGCGCCAGCGCCGAACGAAACTTCCCCAGAAGAAATCGCTGATCGGCACGCGGTCGGGTTCTTCGTGGCGAAAAGTGCGCCTGAGTCGTTCGAGCTTCTGCAGCGCGCCAGGACTGCGCTCGGCCGATCGCCTCGATTTGCAGACAGTGTCGAACATACTCACAAAATTCAGCCGCCGCTCGTTTTGAAGCAGCCAGCCAAACACACGGGCTTTTATCACGCCGCCAATGAAGTGTCCACGACCAGATTTGCTCGCTTCGGAGACAGAAACAAAACGCAACGGCGCCAGGAACGCGGCTGCACTCAGCCGCCTAACCCGCGCGTTTCTCAGCCCGGCGTAGCACGAACCACACTTGCCTGACGAGCACTGGCCCGGCGACTGCGACCGTTGATGAGCACTGCGCTAATCGGGTGACCGAACATTCACCAGCTCGATGCGGCCAAGAATGGCCGCGCTCCTGACGCGGATTGGCAGGTCATCGGCCAAATGCGCCTCACGGCTTTCTGTAACGGATTGACTTGCGGTCCTCCGAATCAGGTTCCAAAATCTAACAAGATGAAGTCGGTGCGCTTAGTGAACCAGCGGCCAGTACTGAGTGTGGCGGCGCAGTAGTTGCCACGCTGGCCGCAGACTGCATCAACAGTCAGCACAAACAAGACAAGCCACATGCAAACAAAAGCCTCTCGATTCGGAATGACCGCTGCCATGCTTGGCCTGGCGGCATTTCTTTCCACCACGCAGGCTGCAACCAGTACCCTGCCAACCGAAGCCGCACTTCCAGTGGGATCGTCCACCACTCGCGGTTTCACCGCGCGCTCTGTCCAAGCGCCATCCGATGCTGCAGTCCCAAACAACTCGATCCGCGCGATCAGACAGCTCAACGGCACTCTGACCGATGCAGGTGGCAATCTGATAGCCAACGAAGCGTACCCCGGCCCGAACGCCGATGGCAGTTACGACGTCGATACCGTCAACTTCGAGTTGTACGGCGCCGATGTCACCATTCTTGATCTGAGTTACTCCGAACTTGCAACGTTTCCTTCACAAACGTTCCTTGGCTTGCCCGGCGCCGGTGGCCACGACAACAACTCCGCCGTCGAGGTGGTCGGGTTCCTCGAATTAACCGCCGGAGTGCACACTTTCGGTGTCAGCGTCTGCGCTGAGCGCACTGACTTCAACGACGACGATGGCTATGCCGTATTTGTCGGCACCAATCCAAGGGATTACTTCGCCCTCAAGGTGGGCGAGTTCGAGCGCAACGCGCCCGGCTTCCAGAACAACTGGCGCAACGAGAATCAATGGTCTGTCCAAGCGCCCGTGGCCGGATTGTATCCGTTCCGAATCGTCTATTGGCAGACCGGCCATGGCGCCAACCTCACCTTCTACAGCGTCAATCCGGGCACTGGTGAACGCATCCTCGTCAACGACCCGAGCAACCCCCAAGCCATCAAGGCTTACAAGGATACCTCGGCAGCGGCAGCAAAGGGACCGTATGTGGGCGAAGTCAGCCCACAGCCAGGCTCCGAGGGCAACAGCGCAAGCGCGCCCATCGAGGCTCTGATTGTGGACGGCGCAGCCACCGTTGCCACCGCTGACGTCAAGTTGTTCCTGAACGGAAACCAGGTCACGCCACAGTCTGTTTCCAAGACAGAAAACAAGCTCTTCGTTCACTACGAACCCAACGCGTCCCGGCCCGACAAAGCCAATTCAGTCAGGCTCGAATTCAAAGATTCAGCAGGCACCACGCATGTTGCCACATGGTCTTTTGGCATCATCGTCGCAGGCGGTGGCGGCACAGTCGTCACGGGCCAGTGGGATTTCGACAACGGCGACCTGAGCGCCACTGTAGGAAAACCAC
>JARYMD010000395.1 GCA_029907285.1 Verrucomicrobiota bacterium
GCTCGTGGCCGACCACTTCGATGGCGCTGGTGAAACTCTGGAATACCTCGCCGTCGCCGTCCCCGTAAACCATCTGCATCCCGTTCCAGAACGCGTTGTCGTAATCGACTCCATAATGAACCGATGAATCCAGCCGCATGCCGCGGTCATCGATCGAGTTTCGACCGTACACCGATTTGAAGAAATCATACGTTGCGCCTGAATAGTCGTATGCTTCGTCGGCTGCGCGGTCCTTTGTTGCAGGGTCGTCCTCGCCTCGAACAAGTTTGCCCGGCAATTTGGTCTCGTGCTGGCAGTCGTATATGGTCCGGCGCTTTGTGCCGGGCGGCGTGGCGACTGATATGGCACCCAAGAACGCCAACATGTCGCGCTGGCCGCGCAGGCGCTCGCTTTGTTCGATCGTGCGCAGAGCGTGTTCACGGAGCTTGCTGTGACTGCGCGCTGCCAGCTCGCGAAGGATGTAATTGGGGATTATTTGACAGAAACAATGCTGTGGAAACCCACCCTTGCCCAAATGCAAACCACCCATACTGCTGCCCAAGTTCGTGTCCCTATGCCCTATTCCAAAATGCACTTTAACCGCCCCGGCCCCTATTGACCGGAGCGGCCCGCGAATAATAAGCAACGCGAACGCAAAAGCCAAGCCCTTGCAATTCTCAAACCGAGGCCAAAATGCCAGCCTCAGTTTGAGAATTGCTGCGGAAACCGAACAGCTCCCGCAGCCAACGCCAAAGACCGCGCAGCCCGACGTCGCGCACTTCGGAACAGCCGCAAATCTGCGCCAGCGATTCCTCGTGGGTTCGGCAACGCGGCGGGAATGAGAATAAAGCGCGCGCAGACTCACGATGGACAGCCATCAGGCACGGGTTGAGAAAACCGCGTCCCACGGCAAGATCGGATGTTGGCAACACAACGGTTTTGGCGCCAAGCACCAGCCAGGGCCGGTAAGTGAAAACCAGGCGCCCCTGCTCATCCCGCGAAAGCTGTCCGTAAGTGCGAACTGGAACCTTCTGTATCCTGCGGCTTGTGAATGCGCACAGGCCGGAAACGCCCGGCACAAACCGCTTGCGCCCAGCAGTGAGGAGGTCCCACGAAAACACTGTCCCAAAGACCAGCATCCGAAACGACCAGCCCGCAAGCAGATAACAGATCAGGATTATGACCAACGCCCACGCCGCGCCCACATACGGGTTTGCGAACGAGGTCACCGCAACAGTCGAAAGCATAAACAGCCGGAACCCCTTGAGCGCGGCGTCCACGGTCCCAAACGGACTGATCAAGATGAGAATGTTGATTGCATGTGACGCGAGCCAGACAATTGCGAAAGCGGCGACTGCGAACGGTGTCAGCAGCAAATTGCCAAGTTGAGCCGGGTCTATCGCCGCCCAAACAAGCGGCCCACCGGCGGTGGAATCGGTGACCGCGGCGTCAGGAAATACTGAAACGATGAATGGCAGAAACGCGCCCGCCGCAACCAGCGCGCTGAGCTTGTTCTCGATCAACTCGGCCAAATCAAACGGCTTTTTCAGCGCCGTAGGTATCACAGGCCCGAGAGAGTCCTTCGCAAAAACGGCCATCACAAGGATCAGGGCCGGCGCAAAAAACCACGGCTGAGCAAACCACGGCAAGCCCGCACGCTGGGCCGCCGGAGTTTTGAAATACCTCCACGCCCCGACCGCGCTCACACCAAGCAACGGCGAGATCGCCACGCCGGTGACCATTGAAATTGTTTGGGCAAGCTCGACGCCCGGGGGCGGAGGGCTTTTGGGCGACTGGGGTTGGGACGGCTGATCGCCGGCAAAAACCGACGATGCGATGATCGCCAGCGACAAGAGCATCCCGGCAAGAGCATTGGTTTTCATCGGAGTAATATGCCACCACGATTTTCGAGGATTCGCGCAGCCAATGCAAGCTATGCTATCGGGCCAAACTTTTCTGTTCAGCAAGTTCACTCCTGCAGGGCAACCGCCTGCCCTCCGTGGGCAGCGAAGCAGCCCCGGTCAGCGCGGCACGTCAGGCAAGCGTATCTGTAACCAACGCGGTTGTCTTTAGCGGAGCCTTTGGTTGCGGCTGCGCGGCGCTGATTTAGTAGCCGCGGTATGATGGATAAACCCTCGGATCGCGGCGAAGAATATCCATGACGCGGCTGTAACCGCGGTTCTCGGCTTTGCTCACGTCAATCACCGTCAGGTTAAGGGGCGCATCCGCAGCATCCGATCCTTCTTTCACCTGATAGCTGATATTTGAACCGGTGACCTTGACGGACTTTGTGGCCTTGGTGGGTTTCTTGGATTTGTGAACGGCGGATGCCTTGGGCGGGTTCTTCTTGGTGTCGCCGGTCTTTTCAGCCTGGCCGGCCACAGCCACAGCACCGGCGAGAAAAACACAGATGGCACAAGCCAGGAACCGGAAAATCGAGCGCGACTCCATTTTGCTTAGTCTGGCTTTCATGGCAAGCAACCATGCATCAATTCTGCGGCTGGCGCAAGGCGGTTTTTCCTCAAATCCCCAAATGAAAAGGGCCGACCCGTTTCCGAGCCGGCCCATGGAGTTAAGCAGTTGGTTTAGAACTCTTTGGTGAACTCGATGAAGTACATCCGCCCGCGGATGTCAGCAAGGCGCCTGTCATAGGCGTTTTCGAAGCTGCTCTCGACTAGCGGCGGTTGTTCATCAAACACGTTGTTAACACCGGCCATCAACCGGCCTTCGACCCACGGAATCTTGTATCCGAGGCGGACGTCGAAGGTCATGTAAGACCTCACGTCACGCGGCTCGGAATCTTCGGCTTCGAAGTTCTGCTGCGTGACGTCTTCGGTATAACCATCAACATAGTTCCAGCCGATGGCAGCAGTCCATCGCTCGTATTCCCATGTCAGGGCAATATTGGCGCGCCATTCTGGGAAGCTGACATCTTCGAGTGCAGCGCCCGGACCCCAGTACTTGCCGAGGTAATCGATCTTGCCTGCGCCCGGGAAGTTCTCCTGCTCGAATGTCAGGATGCGCGTGGCGATGCCAGTGAGCGTGAAGGCGCCGATGCTTGTATCGATCCTCTGTGAGACAGTGAGATCGATGCCCTCGGTGAACCGTTCACCGGTGTTGATCGGGCCGACGTTGCGAATCTGGCCGATCTCGTCAGTGGGTAACAGTTCAACCTGCGCCCCGAGCGGGTTGGCTGCGCTGCGCCCCGCATTTGGCCCGAATGGATTGGTCGGGTCACGAGGATCGTTGGGGTTGTAGTTGTACCACTGGTTGACTATGTATTGTGCGCTGGCGAACGGAATGCCAGTCTGCTTGATGCGATAGTAATCGAGGGCGATCTTGAACCCTTTGAGGAAGTCAGGTTCGAACACGCCCCCGATGGTCCAGTTTTCGGCATCGATCGGCTTCAACTCTGGGTTGCCGATTGTGAGGACGGCGTTCTCGGGTTGCTCACGCAGTTTTGTGTACGGGTTCAACACCTCGATGTAGTCCTCGCCAGGCAGTTGATACAGGTCGAAAAATCCCGGCGCAATGAAGCCCTCGGCGTAAGAACCGCGAATTGTGAACTGGTGGTCAATTGGCTGCCACTTGAAGCTCACGCGCGGTTTGACGCCGGTGTCGCCAATGTCGCTGTGATCCTCATACCTGATCGCCGCCGACACCGAGAAATACTTGAACGCCGGCAGCGTCAGGTCTTCGCCGAATATCGGAACGAGGACTTCACCGAAAACGGCCATGCTATCCCGTGCAGCGTACAGCGGCTGCTGGACGTTGAATGGGAAGACCGAACCGTTTCGGATGGCGTAGTCTGGCGCGAAATCAAGTGTCTCGCGCCGGTACTCTGTTCCAACGGCACCAGCCAGTGCGCCGCCGGGCAGCTTGTAGATTTCGCCGTTGATCTTGGCATCCCAACCGAGCAGTTCCGCGACGGTCTTGATCGTGGCCTCGCCGTAAATCTGGTCAACGAGGCTACGCGGATTGACCACGCTTGAGCCGCCGATTGGCGTGTAACCGAACGGGTTCC
>JARYMD010000396.1 GCA_029907285.1 Verrucomicrobiota bacterium
CGCAGAATTGCATCGATCAGCGGTAGTCGTGTTTCCTAGCCCGTTAATCTCACCGCCTCACAGGCTCAAGGCACCCAAAGTTTCATTCCGACGAGATTTCCGGGCTGGCGGCCTGCTATTTCCGCCGGTTGCGCAACACGGAGTGGATCGCTTTAAGGTCACTCAGCAAATCCTCGATCCGTTCCAAAGCCAATGAAGTTGCCGCGTCGCTCAATGCCATCGGCGGATTATCGTGCACTTCCATGAACACGCCGTCCACGCCCGCCGCCACGCCGGCGCGCGCCAGAGGTTCGATGAACTCGAGCATGCCGCCGCTCGCCTTTTCTCCGGCCCCGGGCAACTGGAGTGAATGTGTAACGTCAAAAACCACGGGGTAACCTGTCCGCCGCAGAACCGAAAAGCTTCGCATGTCAACGACCAGGTTCTGATAGCCAAAGCACGTCCCGCGTTCCGTAACGATTATCTTCCTGTTCCCTGTGGATTCAATCTTCTCCACAACACGGCTCATCTCCCATGGGGAAAGGAACTGGCCCTTTTTCAGATTCACCGGCCGCCCGGACCTGCCGGCCGCAAGCAACAGGTCTGTCTGCCGACAAAGAAAAGCCGGGATTTGCAGGACGTCCACAACCTGCGCAACTGGTTCGACCTGCCAAACCTCGTGCACATCGGTTAGCACCGGCACATCAAACGTCGATTTTACCAGCGCCAAAATCCGCAATCCTTCCGTAATGCCGGGCCCACGATACGATTCGACGGACGTTCTGTTGGCTTTGTCGAACGAGGCTTTGTAAATGAAAGGCACACTCAGACGCGCGGCTATTTCGCACAAGCGTTCCGCGAGCATCAAAGAGTGTTGTTCGCTCTCGATTACACAAGGGCCGGCGATCAGCGCCAAGGGCTGTTCGCCGCCGATTTTGATTTTGCCTGCCGAAACTTCCTGCGCCGTTCTCATTGCACTCAAAATGGCCGTCGGCACTGCGACGTCAATTGGCCCGCCTGGTTCGCCACCGCATCGGCGCCATTGCCCACGACAGTGCCGATGCCATGCACGATGACCAACGACGCGCATGCCTTGTAACAAATGTTGCTTCAAAATGTAATTGCCGCGCGGGGCAGTTTCGCGTAGGAGTGACCCAAACTCCAACCAAAAGGAAAAAATATGTCAGTGTTGATCGTGGTGTTGTTGCTGTTGGGCGCGATCACCGTTGTTGTCGTGCTGTTCTTCATCGGCACTTACAACAGGCTCGTCACGCTCAGAAACCGGTTTAAGAACGCATGGGCACAGATCGATGTTCAGCTCAAGCGCCGGTACGATCTGATCCCAAACCTTGTGGAAACCGCCAAAGGCTACCTGAAGCACGAGCGCGGCACATTGGAGGCTGTCATCAACGCTCGGAACGCGGCGGCGTCTGCCAACACCCGCGTGTCTGCAGACCCTTCCAATCCGGAGGCAATGAAACAGCTCATCGCAGCCGAAGGCACTCTGACAGGCACGCTTGGCAGATTGTTTGCCCTTGCCGAAGCTTATCCTGATCTCAAAGCCAACCAAACAATGCTCCAGCTCATGGAAGAGCTGACCTCGACAGAGAACAAGGTCGCTTTCGCGCGCCAGGCGTACAATGACAGTGTCATGGCGTACAACACGCAGCGCGAGGTGTTCCCGAGCAACATCGTGGCCGGAATGTTCGGATTCGGCCAGGCTGAGCTGTTTGTGGTTGAAAAACCTGAGCAGCGCGAAGCACCCAAGGTTTCATTCTAGCGCCGCCGCATTGAGTCCGAGCTGATTGCAGACAGCGTCGGTAAAAGCCGGTGCGGGTGGCTTGTTGCGAGTCAGCGCAAGGCACCCTGGTATGGATTTCTTCGAGCAACAGGATAGAGCACGTCGAAAGACGAAGTGGCTGGTCTTCTACTTCGCCATGGCCGTCATTTGCATAATAGTGGCGGTCTATTTCGCATGTTTGCTGGTTTTTCAGGTGTTGGCCGCCCCGGACACCCGCTACCCGGTTCAACTCGAGCGCGAGAACGAGTTGGACCTGTGGAATCCGACGCTCTTTGTCTATTCCGCGCTCGGCGCTTTGGCCGTCATCGGCACCGGCACAGCATACCGGTTCTCATCCCTCGCAGCCGGCGGCAGGTCGCTGGCTGAATCCCTCGGAGGCCGGCTGGTCCGCCCAAACACACTCGACCTTGACGAGCGCAAACTGCTCAACGTGGTTGAAGAAATGGCGCTGGCTTCAGGTGTCCCCGTTCCGCTGGTTTATGTGCTCGACAGTGAGGCCGGGATCAACGCCTTTGCTGCCGGGCACACGCAAAGCGGCGCTGTCATTGGCGTCACACGCGGATGCATGAAGCTCCTCACACGCGACGAGTTGCAGGGCGTGATAGCACACGAGTTCAGTCACATCCTGAACGGCGACATGCGGCTCAACCTGCGGTTGATCGGATTGATTTTCGGAATCATGTGCCTCGCGATCGTCGGACGGGTGCTGATTCGGACCCGCGGGCGGAAGAATCCCATGCCCTTGCTCGGTCTTGCACTCATATTGATCGGGTGGGTAGGAGTGTTTTTTGGGCGTTTGATCCAGGCTGCTGTGAGCCGGCAGCGCGAGTTTTTGGCCGATGCATCTGCGGTCCAGTTCACGCGGAGCCCGTCGGGACTCTCAGGCGCACTGCAGAAGATCGGCGGCCTTGCACAAGGCTCACGGCTGCAAAGCGAGCACGCAATGGAGGCGAGCCACATGTTCTTCGGCAACGCCCTCAGGCCTTCTTTCTTGAATGCCTTTGCCACACACCCGCCACTCGACAAACGTATTCGTGCGATTGACCCGGCATGGGACGGCAAGTTCCCCAGGGTTTTGGGACCAAGCCCGCCAGTGGTATCGCAGGTCCAACAAGGTCCAACACCGCACCGGCCTTTCACCACGGACAGGCCGGAACGAATCTCAGCCGTTGTATTAGGAGCCGCGCCTCGAACCGTTTCGACACAGAGTGTTCTGCCGAGTGTGGGGCGCCCCACCGCACTGCACCTGAAATATGCCGACGAATTGCGCGCATCACTTCCAGATAACGTTAGGCAATCCGCGCAGGAACCGATTGGCGCAGCAGCAGTGATTTACGCCATGCTGATATCGGACGATCCAAATCTCCAGGCTGCGCAATTGGAAGAAGTGAGAAACCGAGCCGGAGATCAGGTTTGGCAAAAAGTTGTTGATCGTCTTCCCGATGTTCGACAAACGGCTGCACGAGCGCGACTGCCACTGGTGGATCTTGCCCTGCCGACGCTCCGTGAATTAACCAAGACGGAATACGAGCGGTTTGCGTCAGTTCTGCAATGGCTGGTTGAGAGCGACGAAAAGATCGACCTCTTCGAATACGCGCTGCAGCGTGTGGTAAAGCGGCACCTTGGATCGCAGTTTGAAAAACCTCGTTCGCCTGTTCAGTACTATGCCATTCGCGCGTTGTTGCCCGACTGCGAAGTCATTCTCTCGGCCATGGCGCACCTGGGTGGCACGCAATCAAGAAATGTAATCAAAGCTTTTGCGGCAGGAGCGCCTTACCTCCGCGTTGACACGCCGATCTCACTGTTGCCCCCTGAGCAATGCGGGATTGCAGCCATCGATGAAGCTCTCAACCGGCTCGCCCTCGCGGCGCCCATAATCAAGAAAAACCTGCTTGAAGCGTGCGTCCACGTGGTTGGCGCCGACGGCATAATTCATGAACAAGAGGCCGAACTGCTGCGCGCGATTGCCGACACACTTGAATGCCCGATTCCGCCATTTGTCGAACTTGAGACCGAGACTCACTCGGCGGGCTGATTCAACCTCAAGCCTCAGAATGCATTGGACCAAAGGGTTCTGCATGAGGCAGGGCGCGCGCGCCGACACTTTGCGCGTGCGCTCCAACTCAACGCACGCCGATTCGCAGTGTGCTTTGCAGGTCACATGAAGGGCTCCCGCCCAAAGGCGG
>JARYMD010000397.1 GCA_029907285.1 Verrucomicrobiota bacterium
ACTCCGGTGCGACTCCGTCGCAGGGCATATTTCCCAACCCGGCGTGGTTGAAGGTCCGGGGGGTGCAAGAGCCGGGGGCGTTGCCCGTCAGGCGACTTTGGTTCCGGCTACCCCGGGGTGCGAAATATGCGGGTCCCGGAAATCGGGCCGGGGTGGAGGCGCCGGTGAGATTTCCTGGCTGGATGGTTTGGGGCGGAGCGCGCCGGCTATTTTTTCTCCTGAAGATTGATAGCGAAGGAAACCTTCATAACGCCGGCTTTTCTGACCAGATCGAGGACAGAGATAACTGATCCGTGGGTGGCTTCGCGATCGCCTCTGATGTAAACCGGGAGGTTGGTTTTTGTGGCGAGCCGGTTTGTAAGATAGTTGTACACTTCGGCCAAGGTTTTGGGTTCCTTGTCTATGTACGGCTGGCCGGTTTTATCGATATCTATGTTAATGATCTCGGGCTTGAAATCTTTCTGTCCCATGACTGCGGTTGGGAGGTCCATTTTGATCGACTGCATGTGGATCATGGTCAAGCTGACCATCATGAACGAGGCGAGCAAAAAGAACATGATGTCGATCAGAGGAATTATTTCGATCCTCGCCTTTTTATGTGGCAATGGGGTTCCGATCTTCATTTAGGGAGATTTGGGAAACTCAATGATGCAGAAGCAATCCGGCGGGTGCATTGTCAATTCGGCTTTGGCTTTGGCTGGGCGGCTTCTCCGGCAGACCCCCTGGCGGCGTCGCGGCGGATTTGGAGTGTGTCAATGCCGCCTTTTTGCTTCGCAGCATTTACCATGACCTCGATATTGGTTGCTGCAGTCTCGAGTTCAAACTGGAGACGCGCTGTTTTGGCAGTGAAATAGTTGTAGGGAATTAGAGAAATGATGGCGATGCCCAATCCGCAGGCTGTGGCGATGAGGGCTTCGCCGATGCCGCCGGAGACCCTTTCAACGGCCAGTTCGGCTTCACCGATCGAGGTGAAAGACGCCATGATGCCCGTGACAGTGCCGAGCAGCCCAAGCAGTGGCGCGAGTGTAACGAGAGTGTCCATGACAGTGAGAAAACGGCCTGCGCGCTGCAATTCGATACCAGCGGCGACCTGGAGGGCGCCTTGAAGAGAGTAATGAACGTGATTCAGGCCGTGGTAAATCATGCGCAGAACGGGATCGGTCGAGTCTTTGGAAAGGCGAGAAGCCTGCTCGAAATCGCCGTTTTCAAGCGCTGCCAAAACTTTTTCCAAAGTTTCGGGGTCGCGCCTCATGCTTTCTCTGAGCCACCACAGCACGCGCTCGCCGATCACGCACACAGCGACGATCGCCACGAGGAGGATCGGGTACATGATTGGCCCGCCATGTTTGAAATAATTAACCAATACGTTTGCGAACATACTTTGCTTTGTTCCAGCCAGTGTTTTTAGGTCTTATGTCAAGGCCCCTGAACGGGCGTGCGTGCAAGTTGCCAGCCCGTGTCAAAGGCGTAAAAGAGTCATAGTATCAGCCGGAGCGCTGTTTTGTCCATAGCGCATTTCAGTTGCACCTGAACCCGAAGGGAACGCTCCATACCTTGCCTTGGCCGGGTTCCCATTTCCATCGGCTCTTGACGTGCTGCGCGACTTTGCGGTCCAGCTCGTAAATGCCGGAGCTGACTTCGACGTCCACTTTTTCCGGCGTGCCGTCATCAGCAAGCTCGACCAGCAAAGTCAGGTCCACGCTTTGACCGCTACGCAGGATGCCGGTGGGGAAGGGCGGTTCGGGGAAAGTGCCCTTTGGGCGGCTGGCGGCGCGGCGGAAAACGACTGGCGGCGGTTTGGGTGCGGCAGTTTGCGGCGGAGGGGGTCTGACGAAAGCCGTTGGGGGTGGGGCTGAGGCTCTGGAGGCGAGGTTGGTGACTGTTACGTGCCCGAATGTAGGCACTGCGAATGGCACTTGTGCATCGGCGGGGGCCACAACCACTGGAACCGGTGGGGCATCTGCCGGGTTTAAGTTGTCTTGTGACAGGTCGAATTCTTTGACCATGTCTTCCGGGACGTCTTGGGGAACGGGTTGATCCTGTGGCGGGAGCTCAACAGGAATGACTTCCGGGGGTGGGGGGAGTTCGCGGACAACGATTTTCTGGACTTTTACGATTCCGATGAATCCCACAAGCAGAAAAGCGAAGTAAATCGAGAGTGCATAGGCGTACTTTCTCGATGGGTCACGCGAAGCCGCCGGCAGACAGAACTGTGCCAGTTCTGACGTAAGCCTGTAAGGTGCGCCGTCGGGTTCGAGACCCTGGGCCACTGCCGGTGCAGAATTTGCCATGCCTTTATCTCCGACTTCCGATGCTTCGACGATTCTTCAAAACTCAAGTGCCGCGGTTCACAACCGATGTCAACTGCGGTGCATCCAGAGCATTTAAATCTTCCTTGTTCAATCTGCAAGCAATTTGCTACGGCTTTCGTTCTTGTCAATCTTCTGCGCCCTGTTATAAGTGGCCGCGGCTTTCTTGCGCGGCCGGAATACGCCAGCCGGTGCGTCGGAACGCGAGACCGGGTGTTTCCCGTCCGATTGTTTTTCCGGGCAAGAACTCTGTCGTATGACGCTCGATGTTCAGGTAACGACAATGGCGCGATTGGGCGTTTTAGGTTCGGGCAAGGGCTCGAACTTTGTCGCCCTTGCGCAGGCATGCAACGCCGGAAAGGTCCCGGCGTCGATCGCCATTGTTATCAGCGATGTGCCGGACGCGGGCATTTTGGACCGTGCGCGTGCGCTTGGGATTCGGGCCTGCTACCTGCCGCCGGGGCCGTTTCGGACCAAACTGGATGAACAATCGGAAGAGGCGTATGTGGCTGCGCTGAGGGATGCGGGGGTTGATTATGTTGTACTGGCGGGTTTCATGCGTGTTTTGAAGGGGCGCTTTTTGAGGGCGTACCAAAACCGGGTTGTGAACATTCATCCGTCTCTGTTGCCGGCGTTTCGGGGGCTCGAAGCGTGGAAACAGGCGCTTGATTACGGGGTGAAAGTCACCGGTGTAACTGTGCATTTTGTGGATGAAGGTGTGGACACAGGCCCGATCATTGCCCAGGCGCCGGTTATGGTCGAAGACGACGACACCCCGGCGTCGCTTCATCAGCGCATCCAGCAGGTGGAACATGAACTGTACCCTGCGGCGGTGGCTGCGCTGGTCAGAGGCGAACTGCGGATCGAGGGGCGAAGAGTGCGCCGGTTGACTCGCGGCGGCGAATGAATGCAATCTTCGACCTATGGGCACCGTGCTGATTCTTGGCGGAAAGATGCAGGGTTTAATAACTGGATGAAGACAAACGTTGAAAAACATCTGTTGCGGCTTGGCCTTCCGAAGGGGAGCCTGGAACAGGCGACAATCGAGAAACTGGGGAAGGCAGGTTTCAGCATAACTGTCAGCAGCCGTTCATACATACCGCAGGTCGATGACGATGAGCTCGAAATACGGTTCATTCGGGCGCAAGAGGTGAGCCGTTATGTCGAGCACGGCAATTTGGACGCCGGGATTACGGGCCATGACTGGGTGGTTGAGAACGGGTCCAAGGTTCATGAGGTTGGCGAATTCATTTTCAGCAAGGCGACGCGCCAGCCTGCGCGGTGGGTGCTTGCTGTGCCTGAGAATTCGCCAGTGCAGTCTGTAAAGGACCTTCAAGGGAAACGCATTGCCACCGAGGTGGTGAACATCACGCGGCGTTACCTGAGAAAGAACATGGTCAAGGCCGAGGTCGAGTTCTCGTGGGGCGCCACCGAGGTCAAAGCGCACGAGATGGTGGATGCGGTGGTGGACATCACCGAGACCGGTTCATCTCTGCGCGCCAACAAACTGCGCATTGTGGATACGATTCTTGTTTCCACGCCGCGGTTGATTGCCAACCGGGATGCTTGGCGGGACCCTTGGAAGCGCAGAAAGATTGAAACGATAGCAATGTTGCTCAGAGGCGCGCTTGAGGCAGAGTCCAAGGTTGG
>JARYMD010000398.1 GCA_029907285.1 Verrucomicrobiota bacterium
CCATTGTTCAAGGCTTCCTTCAAGCCTGCTGCAACACGTTCTTCGGGTATTGGGATGTCCGTTGCAGCCTTGGCGCTGCTCTTCAAACCCAGGGATTCCCAAATGCTCGCGGCCCGGGGCTGGTGGACAAGGAGAATGGAAGTTACAATTGTGATGACCAATGCTTTTGCTTGCATGACGAACCTTTCGATGTGCGGCAGCGAGCTGCGGGCGGTTTGCCTTGATTCCTCATCAGCCGCAATCGAACAAGAGCACAGTTCCATGTGTCAGTCAACCCCGTGGGATGAACATTCGAACGAAGAACTCCGCTCGGTTCTCTCTGATGACTTCTCTCTGATGACCACGGGCCGAAGCTGGGAATCCCACCCGCTGGCCATGCACATTCAGACCGCCTTTACAGTGAGATTTCCGGGTTATGGTTGTTTTGGTGGTGACAGTGACCGGGCGAGCAACTGGCCTTTTCGGGAAAAATCGATTGATTCGGCAAGAATCCTTGCCGATTCCTGTGGCGCGTGAAATCCCATCGAGTTTTCTGCCTCGACAAAATCGAGGTAGAACTGCGCTTTGCGTTGAAAATCGCGGATCGGCGCGAGCTTGTCGTCGGTTTCGCCTGCGTCTTTGGCTGCTTTGATGTCCTTGATGAAGTCGATTAACGCGTCCATCGCAAGGTTGCGGAGGCGGTAGGTCCTTTCCTGGATGGCCTCTGCTCGGGCTTTCAATTCGGCTTCGGGCCATCTGTGGCAGGTTTGGCAGGCGTGATTGATGTTGAGCAAGGGGCTTCGGACATGATGATCGCTGATTTTGGTTGCGCCTTCGCGTTTGTATGGCATGTGGCAATCGGCGCAGGCGACGCTCGATCGGGCGTGTATCCCCTGGTTCCACATCTCGAACTCCGGGTGCTGGGCTTTGAGCGTTGGCGCGCCTGTTTCCGCGTGTGTCCAATCCTTGAAACCGATTTCATCGTAATACGCCATGATATTGTCAACCTTGAGTCCTTTGGCCCACGGGTAAACGAGGCGTTTTTCCTGGCCTTTGAAGTAGTACTCGACGTGGCACTGAGCGCACACGTAACTTCGCATTTCCTGGCGCGTGGCCATGGTGTTTGGATCGTAGTTTGCCACGCCTTCAGTTGCCTTGAGCGCGCGAATGCCCTCGAGGAACCCCGGGCGTGTTATGCGGAGCGCCATTGTGGCCGGGTCGTGGCAGTCAATGCACGCGACGGGGTGTGTGACCAGCTTGCGGGCTTCTGCGAATGGCATTTGGTTCACCTTGGCGAATCCGGCCATCAGATCGCCGTTTCCTTGCTTTTTGTATGGGACGTACACGCTTGCGTGGCAATGCAAACAGGCACCCGGTTGTTGAACTAGAAGCTGGCGCTCAGTGAAAGTTTGGTCCTCGAGCATGTAAGCATGTCCGCGCTCCTCGCGTGTGTCGCGGGCGAACGCGTAGCCGGCCCACATGACCTTCAAGCGCGGGTCTTCCTCGAGCTTTGATTGCGAGACGATCGAGCGCGGATCAGCGCTTGTAGGTGTGCGCGGAAGGGCTTCGCTGCCGCCAAACCGCGTGCGCACCTGATCGACGGTTCGTTTGTAACTGTCGTATTGGAGCGGGAAGTTTTTGCCCCAAATCGCCGGGTCTTCGGTTTCGTCCGTGAGTTCAACAACGCGATAGAACGGATTTCGCGCTTCTTGTTTTCTTTGGAAGATGTTTACCAGGAGGGCGGTTGTGCCCGCTGTCACCAGCGCAAAAACAAGCACGATCAGCACAAACAACCGCCGACTCGGAAAGCCGGTGTTCTCTTCTACAGTCTTGTTCATGGTCAATGACGCTTTGTACAACAACCGTAACTCGTAAATCTCACCGGCCGGCAGATTGAGCACGCCCAATCGGTCGTTCCGGTGGAATTTCCGTGCACGACGAGATTATCCGACTGCTGTTGTGCAGTGCTGTGTTCACATCGGGTGGCCGACTGTCCAATGGCAACGCAGGCAATCCATTTGGCCGCGATGTGGGTCGGGCGATTCTATGGCTTCTACGATTCGACCGTGGCAACGCCTGCAGGATGCCTGGACGATGGCACGGCTTCTGGCTTTCATGAAAATGGGTTCGTGAAAGTCGCCGGTGGTGAATGCGTATGAATGCCAGAAACCGTGGTCAGCTTTCGTATAGTATTTCCCAATCAGATTTGCCGGAGTGTGGCAGTCGTTGCACATCGCCGCCGCCCTGTGACTCGATTTGACCCACGCATCGTAATGCGTCTGCATGACATGACAATTTGCGCAGGCCGCGGGATCGTTGGTAAAATAAGACCAGCCCTTGGCGTAAAAGAAGGTGTAACTCCCGATGCCGAATCCGGTGCCAGCCAGTACCGCAACAGCCACAGAAGCGCTGACGGTGACATTGTGCAATGACTTTGCAATTGGCGTGGCCATGGGTCCACAACACTTTGCTGACTGTCAAACGGTCTCAGCTCGCTGCCAGGGGGCAAGCCGAACCAAGCATGCTCAGACACGGCGTCCGACTGTCAACAGCTTTGCAACGGAAAGTTGACAAAAATCAATTTAACCAGCGCCAGAGCCCTGCAGTCGCCAAAGTCACAACAAACCCGATTGCCAGTGGAATGATGACCGAATATGCCGCCCAGCGCGCACTCCCGGTTTCCTTGTAAATCGTATAGATTGTTGTGCTGCAGGGATTATGCAGCAGGCTGAAAAGCATCAGGTTCAATGCCGTGAGTGTTGTCCAACCCGCCTGCATCAGAAGTGCCCGGACAGTGGCTTGGTCTTCGACCTCGAACAACACCCCGGCCCCGCGGCCAAGTTCATGGCTCCCTGTGAGCAGAACTGTCAACATGAGAATGGTCGGAATAACAATCTCGTTGGCAGGAATGGCAATCACATACGCAAGCAAAATCACCCCGTTCAACCCCATCAACAGACCAAGGGGGTTCAGCGCGTTGACAAGGTGCGCAGCCAGACTTTGACCTGCAACTGTCACGTTTGCCACCAGCCAGATAACCGCGCCTGCTGGCAGGGCGAAAACCACGGCTCGCCAAAGAACGAACAAGGTCCGGTTTATCAAGGAGGTGTAAAGCGTTTGTAGTACCCGCGGCGGTCGATACGGTGGAAGCTCGAGGCTGAACGTTGAAACCTGGCCGCCCAACAACGACTTTGAAAGCGCCCAGGACACCAAAAAGGTCATCAAAACGCCCAACATGGCGACTCCTGTCACTGCCGCAGCCGACACAAATCCGGCAAGCGGCGCGGACACGAGGCTGCCGAGGAAAATGCTTGCCATCAAGAATTGCGCTGGCCACCGCCCGTTGCACAGCGCGAAGTTGTTGGTGAGGATTGCGATGAGCCGTTCGCGCGGGCTGTCAATGATGCGGGTCGCGACAACCCCGGCCGCGTTGCAGCCAAAACCCATCATCATGCTCATTGCCTGTTTGCCGTGCGCGCCGGCTCGGCGAAACAAACTGTCGAGGTTGAACGCCACCCGGGGCAGATACCCGAAATCTTCCAACAGCGTGAACAAAGGAAAGAAGATTGCCATTGGGGGCAGCATGACGCTCACCACCCATGCTGTTGCCAGATACATTCCATCAACGACAACTCCCCGAACCCATGCGGGAAAACCGATTGCGGCTGCCGCCTCTCTCAGCCATGGATAAACCTTGCCCACAAGCAGGGAGTTGATCCAGCCAGAAGGAATGTTCGCCCCGGATATGGTTATCCAGAAGACCAGTGTGAAGAGGGCGACCATTATCGGGAACCCCCACAATCGGCTTGTCACAATCCGGTCAATGCGCTGGTCGAGCGTAAGGTGGGTTGCTGTGTTGGCGCTGCCAACGACGCGCCGAACGATTTCCGCCGCCTTGGCGTAAATGGCGGCCACAACATGCTCGTGGATGTCCCCTGTGATTTCGGTGCGCAGACT
>JARYMD010000399.1 GCA_029907285.1 Verrucomicrobiota bacterium
GAAGGTTGGCTCATGTCATTTTCTTCGAGATCATGAACTCTGAAGCTCTAGTGAGTGCCTCACTACATGCCCGGAGCTGGCGGCACTGGTACCGGTTGCTGGATCATCACGTCGCCAGGTTGAGAGGCGGTCGGTTCACCTGGCACAGGCGGGAGCGGCGGTGCCGGGATTCCGTACCTCCGCAACAGCTCCTGCTGCGCCCGCATGTTCTGTATCTGTTGTTCCGGCGAAATACCCGGCTGAGTTGCTTGGACATCCTGTGCCCCGGCCAGATTTGGTGTGACAAACGCGCCCCCGCTCGCCGGCAATCGAGTGGGCCGTGTCGGAATCGATCTCATCCCGCTTGGGTTTTGGGAGGTCGTTGATGGGAACGCGCCGATCGCCGGCTGCACTGTCGGCTGCAGTCTCGGTCGCGCCCCCGAGGTTACCGTGCCGCCAGTCGCCCCGGGCTGAACGCCGGCCACAGCCACGCCCGGTTGTGGCACGCCGGGTCGGCCTTGCACAGGTGCAACTGGCGCTTTCAGACCATTGTCCTGGAAGTTCAGGCTCAGTTCCTTCCCGCCATAGACAACGCGCACCACACCTGCCCGCTCATCAATCGAAAGAACCTCGAGGTTTGTTATCACAGTGTCCTTCTCGCCTTCGCGGACCAGATCAGAAATGAGCTGTGGTTTGTTTGGCTCTTGAAGTACAAACATCGCGCGCTTGCCACCGTAAAGGGTCGTAATGCCCGTCAGCTTCAGAGCCGAAGGCGTCACTTGCGGCGTGGGGTCCGGCGGAGGCGTCGGCGGCGGTGGCGGCCGAAGACCAAACGCGTTTCGTGCTATGATGGATTGATAAGGCGATTCCGCAGGTTTTGTAGTGTTGGCGTCCGTGCTCTGCTCAGCATCCGACTGTTCCTGGGCGGGTTCGCTTGAAGCGACATCGCCCTGTTGTTCCCCGTCCATTGCGGGAGCGGGCGGCGCGTTCGTGGAGACCGCCGCGCCACTGGCGGCGCACCACACGGTCAAATCCAGCCCAACGAGTGCCGCCAACAATGCTGCGGCATAAACTGCCGTCACGTCGCGCGATTTCATACCATGTCTAACACCGGTATTTGACGTTCGTTGCATTGTCACGCCAGACCGTTCGGCGTTCCCGATTGACCAGGCCACAATCCCGCGCTACAGTCTGCGTGTCAATCGGATATTCGGGACACAAACTGGGCTTGGCGGTTGCCAATTTGTTTCCCAGAGCTGTCGAGTGTCGAGCCAGACTTGAGCATGCAACTGAACAACAAAACATCTGGAAAACGGAACACTGCCGGAGCATTCACGCTGATTGAACTGCTGGTGGTAATAGCCATCATAGCTATTCTCGCGGGCATGCTGCTTCCCGCCTTCGGCAAGGCCAAAACCAAAGCCCAGGGCATAATGTGCATGAGCAACAACAGACAATTGCTCACCGCATGGCATTTGTACGCGTCCGATTTCAACGAGCGCGTCGCAAACAATTACACCATCCCCGGCACGGAGGCCACCATCCAGAACCGCAAGTTCGCCAACTGGGTCAACAACGTAATGACATGGACCGCAGGCACTTCTATAGACGATGTCAGCAACACAAACGTCGAGTGGGTCTTGAACGGCGTTTTGGCCAAGTACACCGGCAACGCTCTCGGCATTTACAAGTGCCCGGCCGACAAATTCGTCAGCCCCCAACAGCGCGCCAAAGGCTGGACCGCCCGCCTCCGTAGCAATTCAATGAACGCGTTGTTTGGTGTCACCAGCGATGACCCATACGATTCAACTCTCAAAGGGATTAGCTGGGCCGACGGCGGGGTTTTCGTGCAATTCCTCAGGACGACCGACGTCCCAATGCCAGCCAGCACGTGGCTGACGTTGGACGAGCACCCTGACTCGATCAACGACGGTTTCTTCACCGTCCCATACGGTGCTTCGCAGTGGGGCGATCTGCCGGCCTCATATCACAACGGGGCTTGCGGCTTTTCTTTCGTCGATGGCCACGCAGAAATCCACAAGTGGCTCAGCCCAACTTCCAAGTACCCAGTCAAGTACAGCTTCGGCGTGAAACCATTCGATGCCCTCGGAAAACGTGACTACGAATGGTATAAAGAACGCACTGGTTACATCTACAGACGATAACATTAGCACAGCAACGCGCCGGCCATGGGTGCAACGGTGCGAGGGCAGGCGTGGCGCCGAAGGAATGAAGATCAACGGCGCGCCGCTCAAGAAAGTGTTCCCTTCCCCAACGCCGCAAAACTCAGGGCAGCCTTTCACCGGCCAGTCCCGGGCCGAAGAAAGCGGTCTGGCATCATCATCTGCTTCGCTATAGCACCTCGGTGCGCCCCGGCATGGCAACTGGATAGTTGCCGCTGGCGTCGGGCATAACGGGTGGATTTGATGTGTCTGTCAGTTTGTCCAACCCGGGTGCGAGTTCCAGATTCGAATTGAACGCTTCGTCCCAGGTGATGAGTTTCCCCGATTCGCACGCCATGCGGCCCATGATGGCCGTCAGGTTGGATTTGCAGCAGCGCTCGGTTTCGTTGTATGGCTTGTCGTTGCGAATCGCATCAAACAACAGATCATGTTCGACCTGATAGTGATCGCACGGCTGGCCTTTGTATCGCCAAATCAGGTTTTCCGCGGTTTGTTTGTGGCCTTTGTAAATGCGCGGGTCGGGCTGGCCCTCGCCCAGAATTGCAGACCCGGTAGCGCCGTGGATGATGTCGCCAAAGAAATCGAAGCATTTCGAGATATGCCTGCCTTGAGCGAACATGCGCGTGCCGTCGGCAAACGTGTATTCAGCAGCGTAATGGTCGTAGAGCTGGTCAGGATCGGTGCGCACCTGGCGGCCGCCCTGGCCCTGGACTGACACCGGCCAATCGTTCTTGACCCAGCAACAGACATCAATGTTGTGAATGAGCCAGTCCACGATGAAGCTCCCATTCAACCATGTGTAACAACTGTAGTTGGCAATCTGGTGTGCAAGCTCGCTTCTCCCGGGCGGTCGAGGATTGAATCCGACTGGTCCGTGCATTCGGTATGCCCATGCGATTATGACCTGGCCGATCGCGCCGTCATGGATTTGGGCGACTGCTTCTTCCAACGGTTTGTAATGCCGGCTCATCAAACCGCCGGCGATCTTGAGGTTCTTCCGGCTGGCTTCTTTGCCGGCCTTGAGAACACGCCTGATGCCCGGCGCATCCACGGCAAACGATTTCTCCATGAAAACGTGCAGCCCCTTGTCAACGGCGTATTCAACGTGGATCGGCCGAAACGCGGGCGGCGTCGCCAGCAAAACCACACTGCCTTTGTCAAGGCTGTCCATGGCCTTCTTGAATCCCTCCAGACCGGCGAACTGCCTTTCCGGCGGGACGTCGATCTGCTTTGCGAACCTGCCCCTGAGATTGTTCAGGGCCTGCTGCATCCGTTCAGGGAAAAAGTCGGCTGCGGCCCAGAGCGTCGTCGGGCCTTTGGTCGAAAGAGCTTGTGCGGCAGCGCCCGTGCCGCGGCCGCCGCAGCCAATCAACGCTATTTTTATCGTGTTGTTTTCCGCCACATACCCGGGCCTGGCGAATGCCCCTGCAAGGGCCGCGCCTGCGATGGCATGGGATGATTGTTTGAGAAACTGTCGGCGGGAGGTAACCGAATTGGGCTCGTTGCGGGATGAACTCATAATCTCTTAATGTTCCCGCGCCAGCATTTTGCGCATGGCTGCGGGTCGTGCGAAATGATTGACGTTTTTTGGCAGGAGCGCAAGCGGGTTGTTGGGCGTTCGATGACTCAGTCCGCAAATCTCACAGGCGCCAATATGGGGACAGACACGAATGGCGCTTGGATAAGGCCTAAAACTCTCTTGGCCAGCCGTTTGCGACGAGGGGCGTCGGGCAAGGTTCGAAAG
>JARYMD010000039.1 GCA_029907285.1 Verrucomicrobiota bacterium
CCCGGCACGGGGCGGTGCGGGAAGGCCGTTTGTGGGTTGGGAAACGCGGGTACGACGTCGTGGTTTTGCCGCCCGGGATGGAGAATGTCAGGTCCGAAGTCGCAGACCTTGGCGAGGAATTTCTGACGGCGGGCGGCTCGATAGTCTGTCTCGGCCAGCCGCCGTCGCGCATTGACGGCCGTGAATCAGATCGCGCCCGGCAAGGCGCCGGTGAACCCGGCTGGATAGCCGCCAAGCCCGAAGACGCCGTTGCAGTCCTGCGGCGATGGAACAGCGAAGATGAGTTTCGCATTCGCCGTGCCGAGAAAGACGGCGGGGTGCTCTTCCACATGCGCCGCAAGCTGGCCGATGGCGACATTGTGTTTCTGGTCAACACGAGCATCGCGAATCCGTCGGATGGCATAATCGAATCGAATCGCAAAGGCGTGGAAGTGTGGGACCCGGCGACGGGGCGCATCTCGCCTTTCGCATTTGAAACAACCGGGTCGGGCGTTTCGGCCCGATACAGTCTGCCGCCTTGCGGAAGCATGGTGCTGTTTTTCTCGAACAAGCCGGTCAAGTCAGCGCCACCTGAAAGTGGTGTGGCGGTCCAAATCGCCGGTTCAGGCGAAACCCGGGCGGAGCGCATTGGCCCGAATGTGTTGAAACTGGATTACGTGGATGTCACTGCCGGTGGTGAGACTCTGTCGAACGCGTATTATTATGCCGCGGCTCAATTTGCGTTCAGGAAGAACGGCATGCCGGGCAACTCATGGGACAGCGCGGTGCAGTTCAAGGACGAACTGATCTCGAAGACTTTTCCGCCTGAGAGCGGTTTCACGGTGACTTACAGGTTCAACATCGAATGCGACGTTCCGGGGAACCTCGCCCTGGTTGTTGAGCGCCCCGATTTGTACAAGATCAAATGCAACGGCGTCGAGGTGTCGGCTGAGTTGGACGGTCCATCAAAAGCTGCGGCCAAGGCGCACGCATCAAGACAGCAGCGCCGCGTTGGCAGCGAGAATCGCACGGTGGGCGGATACACCGCCACGTTCAAGAACTGGTGGCTCGATAAGTCTTTCGGCCGTATTCCAATCGCGCATGCGGCGAAACGCGGCGAAAACATTGTCACGCTCGAGGCCAAACCGTTCAGCCTTTGGCATGAAATCGAAGCGGCTTTTGTCCTTGGAGATTTCAGGCTCAAACCGGTCGAGCATGGGTTTGTCATAGTCGCTGATGCTGCCCCGGAAATCGTGAAAACAAGCGCCCTCCCGGGTCAAACAGACAACTCCGAACGAACCGCGCGGCAAAGTGACGGGAGCGGGCTGGCGGTTCCACGGGTTGGGTGGGACAAACAGGGGCATCCGTTCTACGCTGAAGGTGTAAGTTACAGCCAGAGTTTTGTCCTTGAAAAACCAGCCGGCAAATACGTGGTGTCGCTTCGTGATTGGTATGGAAGCGTTGCCGAGGTCAGGGTTAACGGCAAATTGGCTGGCCACATCTTTTGCGCCCCGTGGGAATGTGAAGTGACGCGGTTTCTAAAGCCTGGCCGGAACGAGGTTCAGGTGAATGTCATCGGAACGCTCAAGAACACACTTGGCCCGCATCACGGCAACCCGCCACTTGGCAGCGCGTGGCCGGGCATGTTCAGAGTCGGACCTGAACAAGGTCCGCCCCCGGGTTTGCAGTACCACACGGTCAGCTATGGTTTGTTCGAGCCGTTTGTGTTGAAACAGACGTCTGCGGCCGACCGCCAGTGAGATTCTGTGAAAGGCAGGGTGCGCTCCGTGGTTTTGCGCCAAAGCGCAAAGCGGTGCGAGCCGTAATCGCGCTGAAACCTTTCACATTTCCACGCAAACGCGGAACTCCGGCCGCGCTGGGTTGTGCCGCGCGTTGGTGGTTGCCGCGCCGCGCTGCTGCAGTGCAGAGAATCCGGGTCACAGTTTGGCTTCTCCGGCCAGCCGGAGGAACTCAGCTTCATCAATAACCCGAACACCAAGACTCTTGGCTTTGTCGAGTTTTGAGCCCGGATCAGAACCGGCGAGGACGTAATCTGTCTTGCTGCTTACGCTGCTGCTTACGCGTCCGCCGAGGCTCTCGATCTTGGCGGTGGCCTGTTCCCGGGTCATGCCTGGCAGGGTGCCCGTAAGAACAAATGTCTTTCCGGCAAACGGGCCCTTGGCATCGGCGGGGCGATGCAACGATGATTTGAAATTGAGACCGGCGCTGCGGAGGCGCTCAATAAGCCGCTGATTGGCCGGGTCATTGAACCAAGCGTAAACGCTTTCTGCTATCACGGGCCCGATATCCTCGATCTGTGTGAGTTCATCGCGGCTTGCAGCCGCCAGTTGGTCGAGTGTGGCGTAATGTCTGGCGAGCGATTTTGCCACGCCTGCGCCAACATGGAGAATGCCCAAACCGAATATCAGCCGCCACAAGTCGCGCTGTTTGCTCGCTTCAACGTTATCAAGGAAATTGCGCGCTGATTTTTCGCCCATCCGCTCAAGCGCCGCCACCTGGCCAAGCTCGAGTCGATAAAGGTCCGCCACGTCATGGGCAAGCCCCGACTTTACCAGTTGAGCGACCAGCACCTCCCCGGCGCCTTCGATGTCCATGGCGCCCCGCGAACACCAGTGTTCGATCCGCCCCCGAATGCGCGCCGGGCAATCACGGTTCGTGCAACGCCAAATAACGCCAGTTTCACCCGCGATCGACTCACGGGACACCGCCGTGCCGCACTCCGGACAATGCCTCGGAAAAACAAACCGCTTTTCCGCGCCGGTCCGCTTTTCTTTTACCACGCCGACAACAGCAGGGATGACTTCGCCTGCTTTCTCGATGATCACGATGTCGCCGACTCGGATGTCTTTTCGGCGCAGTTCCTCTTCGTTGTGGAGGGTGGCCCGGCTGATAGTGCTCCCGGCCAGAAACACAGGTTCAAGCTCGGCCACGGGCGTCAGCGCGCCGGTTCGCCCGACCTGAACCGTGATTGCGCGCAGCCGGGTCTGTGCCTGTTCGGCGGGGTACTTGTAAGCGATTGCCCAGCGCGGCGCTTTTGCTGTGGCACCGCAACGCTCGCGGAGCGCAAAGCTGTTGAGCTTAGCAACCGCACCGTCGGTTTCGTAGGGCAATTCAGGACGCAGCTTGTCCAGAGCTGCAATCGCCTCGAACAATTCGTCAGTGGTCCTGCAAAGCCAGTGTTTCTCGGGGGTCTTGAACCCGAGCTCTTTCAACCATGAGAGCAGCTCGGCCTGTGTGGCCGGGATGCCTTCGCCGTCGGCTTGCCCGATGCCGTACAACACGACTTCCAGGGGGCGCTTGGCAACGATCCGCGGGTCAAGTTGCTTGAGCGATCCGGCGGCGGCATTGCGTGGGTTTGCGAATGGTTCTTCGCCGGCTTCGATGCGCTCGGCGTTGAGCTTTTCAAAACCGCGCCGGGTAAGATACACCTCGCCGCGGACCTCGAGAACCCGCGGCGGTTGGAGTTTCGAACCGGAGCCGTCAGGAGCTGCGCCGGTTGTGCGAGCACCTGCATGCGCCGACGGAATCCGCAACGGAACGCTTCGGATTGTTTTAAGATTGGCAGTGATGTCGTCCCCGACGGCGCCGTCGCCGCGCGTGGCGCCGACCGTGAACACGCCGTTCTCGTAGCGCAGGCTGACTGCGACGCCGTCCACTTTCGGTTCCACCACCCATTCAAGTTTGGCGCCTGGCAGCAGTTTCTGAACGCGGCCTACGAACTCGCGCACCTCACCGGTTGAATAGGTGTTGTCGAGGCTCATCATGGGAACCGCGTGCCGCACCTGGCCGAACTCGGGCAGCGGCGCGCCCCCAACGCGCTGAGTTGGTGAATCCGGCGTCACGAGCTCCGGAAATGCGCGCTCCAAATCCACCAGCTCGCGGTAAAGACGGTCGTATTCCTGATCGCTTATGACCGGCCGCGCCAAAACGTAGTAGGCGTAATCATGCGCGCGGATTTGCTCGGCCAACTCGGCGTGCCTTGCCATGGCCTGTTCGCGTGTCATTGAAGTTTGCTTTGACATGGCTCAGTTCTGTGCTCGGCGAAACAGTTTCTCCCAAGCGCCGACGAAAGGATAACACCGGACAGTGGCGGCAATCAACCGGCGCACTTCAGCCCGGCTTACCTTGACCCGTCGATCCGGGTCGAGAACGTTCGCGCCACGGAGCATCGCTATTGTCCGCACGCCGATCAGGATCGGCCATGCACATGCCAGCCGCAATCTGACGTGGTTTTTGGGGAGCATGTTGGTGTACAGCCAGCCGTCGGCGAGGAAACTGTCGGCCCGTTCAAGGTACTCGGTGTAAACAGGCCTGAACAGCGGCATGACGTCTGGATTCAGCAGTTGCAGCGGCCTCAAACCGGCATGCGCCAACCGGTCCAACGGGACATAACACCGCCCGTTCCGAAGGTCCACAGCCATGTCCCGCAGGATGTTCACCAATTGAAGGCCTTTCCCGAATCTGATCCCGAGTTCTTCCAACTGACGCGCGTCAATCCGGGTCCGGGCAAGAAGACGGTGCGCACAAAGCCTCGTCCAGAAAAGCCCGACACAGCCTGCGACCCGGTAGGTGTAATCGTCCAGGTCGTCGTCCGAGTCCAGTGCGACCGGATTCTCTGCTGTAGCGCGGGCGAACCTTTCCAAATCAAGCGTTTGTCCGCTTATGATTGTGTCGAGAACCTCTCGCACCATGCGCCGATCAGGCTCTGGGAGCGCGTTCAACGCCCCTAGCAACTCCGAACAACGCCCTAACAACACCAGCTCGGGATTCGAAGATTTGTCTTGAACCGACAAGGCGCCGCCCCCGCCGCCGCTTGCGGACAGGAACATGTCAAGAATCAGCCCTGTGGTTCCCTGGCGAACATGCTCTCTGAACGCTTGAAGAGCAGCGAGCCGGTCTTGCGCCGGCACAAGCTCCGTGTCGGCAATCGTGTCACTGGTCCGCGCCAAAAGGTACGCCAGTCCGATCGGATGTCTGACAGGACGCGGAAGCGCGCGCATTGTGAGATAGAAACTTCTCGAAACGCGCTTCAGCACATTATTCATCTGATCGCGTCCGGTCACACGCCGAATGTAAACGGAAGATGCGGCAACTGGAAGCCGGTTGTGAGAACCGCATGATTAGCCTGGTCTGCCTCTTGCCCACTGAAGAATAGAGTGCCAGGCACACTGTTCTCGGTTTTGCGCCAAGGGCCGGTGCTCCTTGAGCGTTGGACGTTGAGCGTTGGAGGTTGAGCGTTATCGACAGGATCGCCCGGTCAGCACACCGATTGGGAACGTTCAACGTGGAACGTACAACGCACAACGTTCAACCAATAGAGTGCCAGGCACACTGTTCTCAGTCTTGCGCCAAAGGCCGGTGCTCCTTTGAACGTTGAACGGGCTGGGCGAGGTTTTCCGGCATCTACTGCTTGCCAGAGCCGATGCCAGGGAATAGATTGCGCGCCAAACGATCAAGCTGATACGAGCATGAAAAAGCGCATTTCATCGAAAGAGTACTTTCCCGGCATACCGAAGATTCCTTACGAAGGCCCGGATTCAAGGAACCCACTGGCTTTCAAGCATTACAACCCCGACGAAATCGTCGAAGGAAAAACCATGCAGGAGCATTTCCGCTTCTCTGTGGTTTATTGGCATACGATCCGAGGGACGGGATCAGACATGTTCGGGTCCGGCGCATGGCTGCGTCCATGGGAGGACGGAACCAATTCGATGGACATGGCTGCGAAGCGCGCCGGGGTGCTGTTTGAATTCTGCACCAAACTGGGCGCGCCATTTTATGCTTTCCATGACCGCGATGTCGCCCCGGAAAGCCGGAATCTTCGGGAAACCAACCGCAACCTTGACCGCATGGTGAAGGTGCTGAAGGATTATCAGGGAGAGACCGGGGTTCAGCTTCTTTGGGGGACGGCGTGCTTGTTTGCTCATCCGCGTTACATGCACGGCGCGGCCACGAGCTGCAATGCAGACGTCTTCGCATACGCTGCAGCGCAGGTGAAAAAGGCCATCGAGGTCACGCACGAGCTGGGTGGCGCCGGTTACGTTTTCTGGGGCGGCCGGGAAGGGTACACGACCTTGCTCAACACGGACATGAAACGCGAGCTGGATCACCTTGCGGCATTTCTTCACATGGCGGTGGAACACAAGAAACGCATCGGATTCAAAGGCCAGTTCTACATCGAACCAAAGCCCAAGGAACCGACCAAGCATCAGTACGACTCAGACGCAGCTGCATGTCTTAATTTCCTGCGCCAGTACGGGCTACTTGAGCACTTCAAGTTGAACCTTGAAACCAACCACGCCACGCTCGCCAACCACACAATGCAGCATGAACTCGAAGTGGCCGGCGCAGCGGGTGCCCTGGGAAGCATCGACGCCAACATGGGCGATTTGATGCTTGGCTGGGACACCGACCAGTTCCCAACCGACATTTACCTTACGACGCAGATCATGCTCACCATTTTGAAGTACGGCGGGTTCACGACCGGCGGGGTTAACTTCGACGCCAAGTGCCGGCGAGAAAGCTTTGAGCCGGTGGATTTGTTTTACGCGCACATTGCCGGCATGGACGCTTTCGCGCGCGGTCTGAAGATTGCGGCTGCGATTCGGCGCGACGGGCGGCTGGCGGAATTTGTCAAGAACCGCTATCGGTCGTGGGATTCCGGGATCGGCAAGCAAATCGAATCCGGCAAGGCCGGTTTTGCCGAGCTTGAGGAATACGCATTGAAGATCGGTGAAGTCAAAGGGCTTGAAAGCGGGCGCCAGGAGTTCCTCGAGAACCTGATAAACGAGTTCATCTAATTGCGCTTGCAAAACTGCCTCTGACGCGCTTTGATTGCAGTTCGCAACGGTCGGCTGGATAGCTCAGATGGTAGAGCAGAGGACTGAAAATCCTTGTGTCGGCGGTTCGATTCCGCCTCCAGCCACCAGTTGGCCTCGTTAGTGTCCCCGGCACAATCCCTTGCAGTTGCTTCGCTTTTTCAGGCCGGACATTTCACCGGCTAATTGGTCATCGCGCATGCGAGCGGTCGTTCAGGTGGGGCTTCTGGGTTGCCGAGGCGGGCTGGATACTGAGGGTGGGGAGCACCTGGTCGCCATTGTGGTACCGGGTGCGTGGCTGGTCCGCGTCTGAGCCTTGCTAATCTGATTTGATGGCATTGGCGAGGTCGTTCAGGTGCCGGGCCACAGAGAACTGATTTTCGAATATTTGGCGGAACTTGGTGCCGTCGATGGTCGTTACAGCGAGCAAGGCGGCGGCAATCTGGTCTGGGTGCCGAGGTTCGATTAGTCCCGGGTAATTGCTTGGGATGTGCTCTGGGATTGACCGCCAGCGGGTGGTAACCATGGGGAGCCCGAACGCCATGGCTTCGATGAGATTCATCGGTTGGCCTTCGAAGGCGAAATAGGTGGGAAAACAGAACACGTCTGCTTCGCGATACAGGGCCCATTTTTCCGGTTCACTTATGAAACCCAGATGCCTGAGCCATGAGGCATCGCCGACGGCACCGAGGAGCTTTTCGAATTCGGCTTGTTCATCTGCTCGCAGAAAGGACCCCACCATTGTGAGCTTGAAAGAGACAGGGGTTTTGTCGGCGGCGAGCCGGGCATTGGCGAGTCTGACGCCTTCGATTGCGTCGAAGAATCCCTTGTCGCGTGTGCAATGGGCAAGGAACAGGACGTGAACGGTTTCGCGTGGCTGTGTTGAATTGGCGGTGGCGGGTGTTTGGGTTTGGAACAGGCGTTGGAGTTGGGATGCGCGGTTTGCTCTCTTGGCGGCCAGGCTGTGGGCGTAATCCGGGCACGGGTCCGGAATTCCGTTTGTGACGACGAAAATGCGGCGCGGACGGAGGACTTCGGCATCGGGCTGGTTGAATCGTGACAGCACGATGGCGGTTGTTGCGCGGCCGAGGAGCAGGTGCGTGATCCAGCGTTCGACTGCTGTGGCCTGCTGGGCCAGCCATGCACCGAGGCCGACGGCGTGCCAGTGAAAGACCAGTGTTTTGAAGAAAGGGCGGCAAAGGAGCATCACGATCCAATCGCGGTATATGGCGGCGCGTCTGGGAGGCGCGGGCGCGTAGTACATGGCGGTCACACCGTATCGGAATCTGATCCAGATCGCCTGCGCACAGTAGAAGATCAACTTGGGAATTTTTGCGAGGCGCGGGCGGCCGACATCGGGAAGGTCATGGGAGAGGCGAGCGTTTACGTGGTAAACCTCGATGCCATAAGGGCTGGTGTTGGAGTGGTGGCGAGCGGCTTGAGCGGTTCTTCTTCGGCAATCACCGCCAAACGCGTTGAGCATGAGTTGCACCATGAGGCTTTGGCCATGCACGGGCGGCGGCGTATGTGCGAACAGGACCAATTTCATTTTATCCAGCCGGCTTGGAGGATGTGTTGGAACAGGATTTCGGCTGCGAGCGCGTGTCCTTTTTCGACGTAGTGGACCTCGTCCCAGAAATACTGGTGGGCATCTGTGCAAGGCTTGGAAACTGCGCTGTGGAAATCTGCGGTTAAATCCCGGACAGGCAGGTTTGCCCGGGCGAGCATGGTTGATATTGAGGATTGTTGGGGCGCGCCGTTGGCATTCAGGGCCGACACGGTTGGGGCGATGCAGATCATGATGTTTTCTTTGGGATGACCTGTTGATTCCCACGAATTGCAGACGAAGTCGGTGATGGCTTCAACGTGAATATCGACAACGCGGTTGGTGTCGCAGGGTGCGTCGCGGTTTCTGGGTCGTTCCCAAATGTGCGACACTTCTTTCGGGAGCCGCTTAAGGAAGCCGTAACGCTTGTCCATGTGGTGAACGGACAGAAGGATGAATTGGCCAAGGGCAGAAAAAGGTTTGCTGGTTGGGTACACAAAATTGCCCTCGGCCAGGAATGTCAGCGGCGGCCGATGAAAATCGTCTTCAATGGCATAAACGATCACGTAGTCGGGCTTGACAATGGGGATAAGCGTTTTGGCGCGGTTCAGCATTTGTGTGACTGAATAGCCGTTCACGCCGGCGTTGAGGACCTTGATTGGGGCGCGGTTGCTGGAATTGATTTTTCGTTCCAAGACCTCAGTGAACAGGTCTTGTTGCCGGACCCTGCTTCCGCCGAACGTCACGGAGTCGCCCACCACAAGGATTCTCTTCGCATTGCGAAATGCGGATGATTTCTCGTCGTCTCGCAAGCCGAGGTCGTTGATGTGAACTGCGATCCCGAGGCGGTGTGAAACCTGATTTGGGGCCGGCTCGTAGCCGCATTGGGGATTTTCTCTGTAGAGGACAGGATTGGCCATGCCAAAGAAGCGAAAGACCAGCTCGGCGCCGGCGATGCAAACGGTGACGCTGACAATCAGCAGAGCGAGCCTGCCTGCAAATCTGCGGAGCAGACCAGATGCAGGTTTGGAGTGAAGCTCTTGGCCCGAAGACGTGCGTTTGCCGGTCGAATCCGGTTGCTGATCAGCGGTGTCGGCATCGGTCGTGCACATTGCAGCCATGATATTGTGCGAGTTGCGATTTATCCAGGCAAAAAGGGGCCGAGCCGAATCTGTGGGTGGAGCGCCGCCATGCGGAACTACGAACTACGAGCCTGGCACACTGTTCGTCCGGCGTGCGTTCGCTTTGCGCCGAAGCGCAAGGTGGCGAGCGCCCGCCCTGCTTTGTGCACGGTTTCATGAAGGGTAGGGCTCGCGGTCCCTCGAGAGCCATAATCAGGGCGCCAATTGAGCTTGTATGAGTTGGTCCGATGTGGCGCAATCAAGCACCACAGTCCGGTGCGCTGGAGCCGGACGGGCAATCAAGCAGATGACGGCGATTTTGGGCATATCGGCTTTCTATCACGACAGTGCGGCTGCGCTTGTGGTGGATGGTGACATTGTGGCCGCGGCGCAGGAAGAAAGGTTCACCCGCAGGAAACATGATCCGGGGTTTCCTGAGAATGCGATTGCGTATTGTTTGCGTGAGGGGGGTATCAAGGCCGAGGACCTTGCCTACATAGTGTTTTACGACAAGCCGCTGGCCAAGTTCGACCGTTTGCTGGAGACATACCTTGCTTATGCGCCGTGCGGTTTTGCGAGCTTTCGGCTGGCGATGCCTTTGTGGTTGAAAGACAAGCTGCACATGCGCCGGACCTTGCGCAACAGGTTTCACATGGCGCGGCGGACACCGATAGTATTCACCGATCACCACGAAAGCCATGCCGCCAGCGCGTTTTTCCCGTCGCCTTTCGAGCGTGCGGCGATTCTGACGATTGACGGTGTGGGCGAGTGGAGCACCGCCACTTGCGGTGTGGGTGAAGGCAACCGGCTTCGCCTGTTGAAACAGCTTCAGTTCCCGCATTCGCTCGGGCTGCTGTATTCGGCATTCACGTACTATTGCGGGTTCAAGGTCAACAGCGGCGAATACAAGCTGATGGGGCTTGCGCCGTATGGGAAACCGGTTTATTTGGAGCCCATTCTGAAGCACATCGTTGATCTGAAGCCTGACGGCAGCCTGTGGATGGACATGGACTATTTCAACTATTGCCAGGGGCTGACGATGACGAACGACCGGTTTCACGAGCTCTTTGGCGGCCCGCCGCGCCGGCCGGAATCAATGCTCGAGCAGCGGCACATGGACATTGCGGCCAGCATCCAGAAGTTGACTGAAGAGGTCATTCTGCGGATGGCGCGCATGGTGCATGCCGAGACGCGGATGAACAATCTGGTGCTTGCAGGCGGCGTGGCGCTGAATTGCGTTGCCAACGGGCGTTTGCTGCGCGAAGGCCCATTTGAAAACCTGTGGATTCAACCCGCTGCAGGTGACGCGGGCGGGGCATTGGGCGGAGCGCTGTTCGTTTGGCATCAACTGCTGGACAAACCACGGAACCCGAATCCTAATGACAGTCAGAAGGGCAGCCTTTTAGGGCCGCGGTATTCGAACGATGAGATCGCCCGGTTCCTCGCCGAAATGAAAGCGCCGCACGACAGGTTCAACGATGAAGCGGCGCTGTTGGACCGGGTGGCTCGTCTGATGGCGGAAGGGCGCATTGTTGGGTGCTTCCATGGCCGGATGGAGTTTGGGCCGCGGGCGCTTGGGTCAAGGAGCATTGTGGGCGATGCTCGAAATCCGACGATGCAAGCCACGATGAACCTGAAGATCAAGTTCCGCGAGAGTTTCAGGCCTTTTGCGCCCTGTGTGCTGCGCGAGAGGGTTCACGAGTACTTCGCAATGCGCCCGGGCCAGGACAGTCCGTACATGCTGCTTGTGGCGCCTGTTCTTGAGAAACACAGAGTGCCTCTGACTGAATCACAATTGCGCACCATGACCGAGGACCCGGACCTGAGGCAGCGGGTTAACATTGTGCGTTCGACGGTTCCGGCGATTACGCATGTCGATTACAGCGCAAGGATACAGACTGTGGACGAAGAGCGGCACGGGCGTTTTTACCGGCTGATGAAGGCTTTTGAGCGGCTCACGGGTTGTCCGGTGATCGTGAATACGAGCTTCAACATTCGCGGCGAACCGATTGTTTGCTCGCCTGCGGATGCGTATCGATGTTTCCTTGCCACCGACATGGACGCGCTTGTGCTTGAAGATTTCCTGCTGTTGAAAGAGAAGTTTGACCGGACGATGACCGAAGCGGAAAGGCAGAAGTACATTGGCAGTTTTCAACCCGATTGATTCCCATGACGTGGGCAGACATACAACGCAATCCTTCGATCAAGACTCTGCGTCAATTTGCGGGCATCTGGCTTGTGTTTTTCCTTGCTCTTGCGGCATATCAGGGCTGGTACCGAAGCAAGCCCGGCTGGGGTTTGGGTCTGGCGGTGTTGGCGGTTGTGGTTGGCGGGCCGGGACTGCTGTTTCCGAGGATACTGCGGCCGATTTACGTGGGCTGGATGATGCTGGTGTTTCCGATCGGCTGGGTTGTGTCGCAGATCATGCTTTTGTTGATGTTTTATGGCATTATTACGCCGATAGCTTTTGTGCTGCGGTTGAAGAGGCGCGATCCGCTCTGCAGAAAGCGGGCGCCAGACCGGCCCAGCTTCTGGATGCCGAAAGAAACACCGGCTGATTTGCGCCGTTATTTCAGGCAGTATTAAGTTTGCGGCGCTGATTGTCCTTGTGCAGGCGAGACACATGCTGTGAGTTATGAGCGACCCTGAAAGAAACGAATTCGAACGAGCGAGTGCCGATCACGTCGGCGGCGGTGGGCTGCTGAAGGACCTTTGGGGGTACCTGCGGGAAAACAAGAAATGGTGGTTGTTGCCGATCATCGTCATGTTGCTCGTGTTTGGTCTTTTGCTGTTCTTGTCCGGGACGGTTTTGGCGCCGTTCATATACACGTTATTCTGAGTTGCGGCGTGGATTGGCGCGCCCAACTTTTGGACGCCTCGGATTTGCGAAGAAACAGTTAATATGTTGCGCACAGCCTGTCGGCTTTTTCCAACAACTTCTCATTGTGCGCGGAAATGAGATGCGATTCTTTTAGCGCCATGCCAGAAACCACATCGATTACACCTGTTGCTGTTGAAACAACTGCAGATTTGCGGGCTGGACGACCCCGGCCGCGGACGGTGAGCGGAGGTGGGCTTGACCGGCTGCCGCCGCACTCGCTGGAGGCGGAGCAGTGCGTGCTGGGATGTTTGCTGCAATCGGCCAACGAAGGCGTGGCTTATTGCGTCGAGAGATTCAAGGATGCCTCGGTTTTTTATGACCTGCGGCACCAGACGATTTTCACTGTTTTGGTGGAAATGTGGGAGCGGAAGGAGGCGATCGACGAGCTTACGGTGGGGCAACGGTTGCGGGACAAACAACAGTTGGATGCGGTTGGCGGGTATGTTTATCTCAGTTCGCTCATCAACGCGGTGCCGAGCGCAGCGAATCTGGCTTATTACGCTGACATTGTTCGTGAGAAATTCATTTTGAGGAGGCTCATTCAGACCTGCACGAGCATTATTGGGCGTGCGTATGAAGAGCAGGACGAGGTTGAGCAGTTGATGGATGAGGTTGAACGGGACGTCTTGCGGATCAGCGAGGACAGAATCGAACCGACCTCGAAGCCGATCAAGGAACTGGTTGCGACTGCGGTTACGCGAATTGAGGAATACTTTCAGAGGCGGGGCGCTCTGACCGGTCTTGAGACCGGTTTCACGGATTTCGACAAGATGACAAGCGGATTGCATGGGGGTGACATGATAGTTGTTGCGGCGCGGCCGAGTGTGGGGAAAACGTCGCTTGCCATGAACATTGCCGAGCACGTTGCGATTGAGCTGAAGCAGCCGGTCGGAGTCTTCAGCCTTGAAATGACTGCCGAAGCGCTGGTGATGCGCATGCTTTGTTCGCACGCGCGGGTCAACCTGCGCAACATCAGGGAAGGGTTCATGTCTGAGCATGATTTCCCCAAGCTGCTTACGGCGACGGGGAAGCTGTCGGGAGCGCCTTTGTTCATTGACGACTCGGCGGCGCTGTCGATTTTGCAGCTTCGGGCGCGGGCGAGGCGGATGTGGCAGCAATACGGGATCAAGCTGTTTATCGTTGACTACTTGCAGCTTCTGCATTCTACTGCGCGCCGGGCCGAGCAGAACAGGCAGCAGGAAATCGCGGACATTTCCAGCGGGCTTAAGGCGTTGGCCAAAGAGCTTGGCGTTCCAGTGGTAGTGCTGAGCCAGTTGAATCGCGAGGTCGAGCGCGACCGAAGCCGGAAACCCCGTTTGTCGGACCTTCGTGAGTCGGGCGCGATTGAGCAGGACGCGGACCTTGTCGGGCTGCTTTATCGGGCCGACCCCAAGAACCCGAGCAAGGCGGCCACTGGTGAGGACGAAGAAGAGGGCGGCGCGCCTGCAGGCGATGTTATTCCGGTGAACCTGCTTGTGGCGAAACAGAGAAACGGCCCGACGGGAGATGTGCGGCTGACGTTTTTCCGGTCTTACACGAGGTTTGAGAATGCCTCGAAGATTGCCGACGATGGTTTTTAGAAACCAGAACAATGCGGGCATGGGAATGAACCTGAGGTGGTTTAAGCTGTGCGCATGCAATCTTTTGCTGTTGGTGTTGTGTCCCGTTTTGCTTGCGGCACAGCAAGCGCCCATCGTCAAAAAGATCGAAATCCGGCACATAGGCCCGCCTGCAGCCAGTGAAGCGCTCATCTTGGCAAACATCCGGGTGCGTGAGGGAGACACCTACAGCAGGACCTCGGTTGATGACGATGTCAGCACCCTGTGGAAAACGGGCTATTTTTACAACATTCGGGTTGCGGAGGAGCCGCTGGACGACGGGATCAAGCTGGTTTACATGCTTCAGGGGAATCCGACGCTTACCCAGATAGTGTTCACTGGGAACAAGCGGTTCAGCACTGCCAAGCTGCAAAAGTTGATTTCGTCCAAGATCGGTGAACCGTTGAACGAGCGAAAGCTGTTCAACGACACCCAGGAAATCCTCAAGTTTTATCAAAAGAAAGGATTGCAAAAGACCCAGGTCAAATACGTGCCTGTCATCGACGAAAAACTCGGGAAAGGCACTGTCACATTCCAGATCACCGAATCCCCCAAGGTAAAGATCAAAGAGGTCAGGTTTATCGGTGCCGATTCATTCAAGGAGAGCAAACTGCGCCGGGTGATCAAGACGCGACGGCGTTGGATGTTTTCGTGGCTGACGGGCAGCGGCATATTGAAAGAGGAGCAATTCGAGGAAGACAAGGAGAAGCTGGCCGGGTTTTACCGAAACGAGGGTTTCATGGACTTTGAGATCAAGGATGTCAAGTTCGACCAGGTTGACCCTCACTGGATGGTGATTCAGTTTGTGATTTACGAAGGCGCCCGGTACAGAGTTGGCTCTGTTGAGTTTCAGGGCAACACACTGTTTACGAGCGACGAGATCATTACAAAGACCGTTGTTCGTGAGGGATCGCGGGTGCGGAGGGGATTGACGCTTACGCCCGGCGCCGTTTTTACTCCGAAGGGTCTCGCGGCAGACAGAGAGGGGATCGAAGACCTTTACGGGGCCAAAGGTTACATTGACGTGCGGATCGAGATCAGCCGAATCCCAAACACCGAGAGAAACTCGATTGATCTGGTTTATCGGATAACTGAAGGGCGGCAATCGTACATCGAGAAGATTGAGATCAAGGGCAACACCAAGACGCGCGACAAGGTTATTCGGAGGGAACTGGCGGTTAATCCGGGTGAAGTTTTCGACATGGTCCGGGTGAAACTGAGCACGAACCGGCTTTACGGATTGAATTACTTTTCGAAGGTTGATGCGCAGCCTGAGCCGACCGATGTTCGTGACACCCAGCGCGAGGCCAAGAATTTGGTGATTGGCGTGGAAGAAAAGAACACCGGTGATATTCGGCTGGGCGCCGGGTTCAGTTCCGTGGACGAACTGGTTGGGTTTGTCGAGGTTATGCAGGGCAACTTTGATTTGTTCAAGCCGCCGTACTTTCTTGGGACAGGCGGCGGCCAGAAAATCCGGCTCAGAGCGCAGGTCGGCGCGTTGCGTCAGGATTACCAGCTTACGTTTATCGAACCGTGGTTTTTGAATCGGAAACTCGCTCTCGGGGTGGACCTTTATCACCGCGATTTGCGCTATTACAGTGACCTTTACGACGTGCAAATGACAGGCGCGCGAGTGAGTTTGACCCGGGCGCTCTGGAACGAGTTCTGGCAGGGAACAGTTGCGTACGCGATAGAAAACGTCGGCATAGTGAACATGCCGAATCCTACGACAGTAATAGGCAGCGATGGCCGGCCCACGACAGTTGATCCTGTTCCGGCTGAACTCCGGGCCGAGGAAGGTTACACTCTTTCTTCGAAGGTGATCACGTCGCTGGCCTATGACACGCGGAACAGCGTGTTTTTGCCAACCCGGGGGCAAAGAACCTCCTTCGAGGTGCAGGTGGCTGGCGGGCCGCTGGGCGGGGACACGGATTTTTACAAGCTCAGCCTTGCATCGTCGCGGTACATCCGCGGTTTTTTGCCCGGGCACGTCTTGGAGATCAAGGGGCGGATTGGTGTGGTTGACAATTACGGTTCCGATGATACGGTGCATTTGTTCGACCGGTTTTTCCTTGGCGGCCTGTATTCATTGCGTGGCTATCGGTACCGGAGCGTTGGGCCCCGTGACAGCCAGGGGCTGGAACCAATCGGCGGCCGCACGTACTGGTGTGGGTCTGCCGAGTACAGCATACCGATTATTGAACGTTTGCGGTTGGCGGCTTTCTATGACGTTGGAAATGTGTATCCGGAAGCTTACAGTTTTTCGACGCAAGGTCCCGACTATGGCACTTACAGTGACAACTGGGGCGTGGGGGTGCGATTGAACATCCCAATGCTGGGACCGCTTCGACTCGATTACGCGATACCGATCACTCATGACAGGTTCACGAGCAGCTCCGGACGGTTCCAGTTCGGCGTTGGGTTTTTCAGGGAAGATTAATGATTAACAAGCAAAAAGTTGGACGCAAAATGAACGTTACGAAGTTGGTTCTGATAGCAACACTCACTCTTGGATTGGCCGCGGCCGCCCACGCACAGCAGAAAATCGCCGTGATAAACCTCCGCACCGTGTTCGACGGTTACTGGAAAACCAAACAGTCCGACGCAACCGTCAAAGACCGCCAGGCCGATTTCGAAAAGGAACGAAAAAAGATGGTGGACGATTACCAGAAGGCCAACGACGAATACCGGAAGCTCAGCGACAGTGCTGCTGACCCGGCCATTTCGGCCGAAGAACGCGACAGGCGCAAGAAAACCGCTGAAAGCAAACTCCTTGAAATCAAAGAAATCGAACAGAGCATCGGCCAGTTCGACCGCCAGTTCCGGGCCCAGATTTCAGACCAGATCAAGCGGATGCGTGACAATATCATGCGCGAAATCCGCGAGGTGATAACTGCAAAGGCAAAGACCGCCGGCTACACAATAGTTCTCGACACTGCCGCTGACAGCCTGAATCAGACTCCAGTCATTCTGTTCAGCTCGGGCGCGCCCGATATGACCGATGAAGTGTTGACAGAACTGAACGCATCTGCGCCAGCGGGGATACTGACAGCCCCAGCAAAATCCGACGACCAAGGGGCGGAAACGAAGTAAACCCGAGCCTGCATGTATTGCTATATAGAAGAATCATTCATATTTGCGAAGATTTCCACGCCGCGAGTTTGGTCAATTCCTGTGTATCTGCTTCGCTGGCAGCCGGTAATGCGGTCACAATGGTACGGCCTTTGGGTCTGAGTCGGATAAAGTGACAGGCTCGTTGTC
>JARYMD010000003.1 GCA_029907285.1 Verrucomicrobiota bacterium
CGGCTACGCCGGGCTGCGAAATGTGCGGGCTAAGGGACAATGATCCGCAACGCTTCGCGCTGAACAGAAAAGCGCACGGGCAGGAAACCAGCGTTGTCGCCGTCAACCTCGAAAGGCACTTCGGCGGCGCTGGCAAGCTCGACCTCCGCCGCCCGGAGGAATCGCTCGCCTTTGAGCGTGAACCCGCGATTCCAAAGCCATGCCCAAGCGAATTGGGCAATGCCAAACAACGTGACTCTTGGTATGACGCGGACCTCGAGCAAGCCGTCGCGCATGTTCCCTTTGGGGAACATGGGGACAGACCCTCCGTAAAAGCGCCCGTTGCCGATGAGAATCAGTTCGCCTTCGGCAGTGTCATTGCCCATTCTGGCGTGAACGATCGGACGGCCTGTCATAAGAGCACGCAATCCCGCCATCAGATAGGCAACAGGTCCAACCCGCTTTTTCCAATCCCAATCCACCGCAGCAACAGCCCGAGCATCCAAACCGGCTCCTGCGAGTTGAACGAAAAACCTTCGTTCTTTATGCGCCCCGGTTCCAAACTCGGCGCAGGGCAGATCAACCCGTGTCTCATGACCGGTCTTCAGCACGTTCCACGCCGAATGCAGGTCTTGTGGAAGGTTCAGCTCACGCGCCAGAACGTTCATCGTTCCCAAAGGCACGATCCCGATGCGCGTCTGTGCCAATCCAGATTCTGCCGTGGCGACGCCGTGAACAATCTCGCTCACGGTGCCGTCGCCGCCGGCGGCGATGATTGTGTCGAACCCCTCGGCCACGGCTTGGCGGGCCAGAATGGTGGCTTCGCCGGCGTGTGTTGTCGGCCTGAGAACCAAATCACCCGCGATGTTCGACAGCTCGCGCCGGAACCGTTTGGCTTTGTCGCCACGCGCAGTTGGATTGAATATTATGCAAGCGCGCATTTCCAGCACGTACAATAAAGCCAACTTGCGTTCCGCGTCGAGACAATGGGGAACATTGTGCCTGACACTTTATACGATCAGGATTGCCGGCCCGGAAATCTTACGGGAGCGAAACTTTGGGTGTCCTGGGCAGGCCAAGCACTGAGATGTCCGGGCAAGGGGCAGCGAATGATGCCGACGACAGGGTTGGCGGGCTTTGCGCTGCGCGGCACGAAACAAAACCGTTGCACAAGAATGATGAATTATGGCTTCATCTTGGCGTGCAATTGGGTTCAATATGACGGCCTGTGTTTGCAGATTGACGTTGGCGTATATCGACGGCAAATGAATAGGTGTAGATTGCACGTGTTTTATTCGGGGCGGGTGCAGGGGGTCGGGTTCCGATATACTGTGAAAGAAGTGGCGACTGGCTTCGAGGTCACCGGGCTGGTGCGAAACCTGCTGGATGGGAGGGTGGAACTTGTGGCCGAAGGCGCCCGGCCCGAGCTGGAGGCTTTCCAGCAGGCGATCCGCGATTCAGGGCTGGCTTGCTTTATACGCCATGAAGAGACACATTGGGAAACGGCTGAAGGCAACTTGCGCGGGTTCCAGATCGCAGGATAGAATGACCCGATGCGGGGTTTCCAGGGAGTTGCGCTCCTTGCGAGGGATAAATGAAGTTTGCGATAATAGCTGATATTCACGGCAACTTGGAAGCTCTGCAGGCCGTGTTGGAAGACGCCCGAAAGCAAGGCGCCACACACTACGCCTGCCTTGGCGACGTGGTTGGTTACGGCGCGAATCCGAAGGAATGTCTTGATATTGTTCGGGGAATGGGAATGCCCTGTGTGAAGGGCAACCACGACGAATACTCGGCTTCAATCAACCAGCATCTGGAGGGTTTCAACCCGTACGCCGCCCAGGCTGTTCAGTGGACGCGCGAGCATCTGACCGAGGACGACAGGAAATGGCTGCGCGAGCTGAAGTACATCAGGCTGGTGACAAGTTTTTCGATAGTGCACGCGACGCTTGATGCGCCGGACCGGTGGGGGTACGTCTTTGACAAGCTCGCTGCTGCTGCGAGTTTCCCATACCAGAACACAAATGTTTGTTTCTTCGGTCACACCCATATCCCGGTCGCTTTTGTGCGTGACAGCGTCATCCGGGGCGGCAGTTATTCCAAGTTCAGGATCGAGCACGGCCGCAAGTATTTCATCAATGTCGGCAGCGTCGGACAGAGCCGGGACGGCGTGGCGAAAGCCACTTACGCAACCTACGATCTAAACGAGGGGATTATCGAACTGAGGCGGGTTGACTACGATATTCCGGCCGCGCAAGGAAAGATTATTGCTGCAGGTCTTCCCAAGCGGTTGGCAGACCGGCTGACCGAAGGCCGGTAAAGCCGCGCAGCCGAATTGCCGGTTCGTGACGCTCACGCCTTGGGGGACGAAATTCAGCGTTGCTGTCAAATGTCGTGCGTATTTTGATAATCAAGCCCAGCGCTCTCGGTGATGTTGTTCAAGCATTGCCGGTCGCAAGGCTCCTGAGACGATTCCATCCCGGGGCCGAGATTGATTGGTGGATCGAGTCACGACTCGCCCCGCTTCTTGAACACGACCCTGACATCACCAGACCGGTCCTGTTTCACAGACAACGGTGGTCTCCGCCGTGGCGATGGCACGAAGCTGTGCGGAGCATTTTGGAACTCAGAGCCGCTCGATATGACCTTGTGCTCGATCTTCAGGCTCTTGCCCGCAGCGGTCTGGTCGCCTGGCTGTCAAACCCGAGGCTGATTGTCGGACTGGATGATCCGCGCGAAGGCGCCCCGGCTTTTTACGATGTCCGCGTTCCAAGACCGTCCACTCGCGCACATGCGATAGACTGGTACCTTGACGTTCTGCGCACAATTCATGTGCCGGTTGGGTGGGACTTTGAATGGCTTCCGAAGAAGCCCGATGCAGCGGCGCGACTCGAAGCTTTGATGCCGGAAAACGAGACGCAGTGGATTGCGATTCAGCCCGGGGCGAATTGGACGAACAAACGCTGGCCGCCGGAACATTTTGCCGCGCTCGTGAAGCACGTGTCTTCAGCCGTCTCAAATGCCAGGTTTGTCATTGTTGGCAGCGGGACCGATCGCACTCTCGGCCGGATCGTTTGTTCAGCCGCGCCTGAAAGGTGCATGGACATGACCGGACAAACCACGTTGCCCGAACTTGTCGAATGCCTTCGCCGGTGCATTATCCTGGTGGGCAACGACTCGGGGCCAATGCACATTGCTGCTGCTCTCGGGAAACCCGTCATTGCCCTGTTTGGCCCCACGGACCCGCGTCGCACCGGGCCTTACAGGCAAACCGACAGGGTGTTGCAACTTGATCTGCCGTGTGTTCCGTGCATGAGCAAACGATGCAGGATTTCAAGGCGCATGGCTTGTCTGCGTGATCTCAGTCCTGACATCGTCGCCAAGGTCTTGATTGAATCAGTTGCATCGCGAAGTCCGGGTGCGACCCAAACTCGAACCTGAGTCTGATATTGGAAGCTGGAGTGAAGCTCTCGGAAACAGAGGCGTGGACGGACTGCGGAGTTTGCGATGGGAGCTCCTGTTTCTCATGATAATTCTATGAAAACCGGAATGTCACTGATCGGTCTGGCAATTCTCGGATGTTGCATCTGTCTGAGTCGGTCCATTGGACAAACGTCCCTCGATCAGGGCTGGGTTGATCCGCCGATCGGCGCCCGTTTGCGTGCTTACTGGTGGTGGCTGAATGGCAACGTGACCAAAGCCGCCATCACGCGCGACCTTGAAGAGATGAAATCCAAAGGCTGGGGCGGAGCGTTGATTTGCGACGCCGACGGCGCAAGTCAGGATGGGAACGACCGGGTAAAGCACGGCCCTGATTTTCTGAGCCCGGAATGGCGCGAGCTTTATCGGCATGCGCTGCGGGAGGCAGCCCGTTTGGGGCTCGAGATGAGTTTGAACATACAGAGCGGATGGAACCTTGGCGGGCCAATGGTCACAGCCGACGATGCCGCGAAGAAGCTTGTCTGGTCGGAAACTCAGGTTCGGGGGCCGGGCAAGATTGAGGAAAAACTTCCAATGCCGCAAAGCCGCGACGGCTATTATAGGGACCTGTTCGTTATCGGGTATCGGCTGAAGTCGGCTCCGGTTCCGGGCATTCCGCGGGCGGCTCGCAACCCTGTCAACAACTGGGAGGCCAAAGCGATGCACCGGTCTTTGCATTTTTCCGCTCCGGATACAACGCCGCTGCTTGTCGATGCCTCTGATGAACCGGGTGAAGAAGATACTGCAGCGGGCGGCGTGATCGATTTGACGGCACGGTTGGACGACTCGGGCACGTTTCGCTGGGACGCACCCGACGGGGTGTGGCAGATTCTTCGGTTTGGTTGCACGATTGGCGACCACGCGAGAGTCTCGACGTCGAGTGACGGTTGGAAGGGTTATGCTCTCGATGTGCTGGATGCGGGAGCTTTCAAGCGGTATTGGGACGCGGTGGCCGAGCCGCTTGTCGCTGATGCCGGCCCACTGGCGGGCAGTACTCTCAAGTACCTGCACACTGACAGTTGGGAGGTCGAGGCGGTAAACTGGACGCCCACGTTGCGCGAGGAATTCCGGAGGAGGCGCGGCTACGATCTTGTCCCGTGGCTGCCCGTGCTCGCAGGGCGCATTGTCAATACACGCGACCAGAGCAATCGGTTCCTTCACGATTTCCGGAAAACACTTGGTGATTTGGCGATAGACAACCACTACCGTTTGTTCAGGGATGGGGCCCATCGGCACGGCCTGCAGATTCACCCCGAGTCGGGAGGGCCGCACGCGGTGCCAATTGATGCGCAGCGATGTCTTGGGTTCAACGACGTGCCGATGTCCGAGTTTTGGGCGTGGTCGTGGCGGCATCGTGTTGGCGATTCGAACCGGTTTTTTGTGAAACAGCCGGCGTCAGCCGCTCACACGTACGGTCGGAGGCTTGTTGCTGCTGAAGGTTTCACCACAATTGGCCCGCATTGGCAGGAGACAATCTGGGATAATCTCAAGCCTTCGTTTGAACAGGCGCTGTGCGAGGGGTTGAACCTGCTTGTGTGGCATGCGGTGGTTTGTTCACCGCCCGATGAGGGATTGCCCGGCATCCAGTATTTCGCCGGCACGCATTTCAATCCGAACTCAACGTGGTGGGCGAAATCAGGTCCGTTCATTTCTTACATCAACCGCTGTCAATTCATGTTGCAGCAGGGGTTGTTTGTGGCTGATGCATGTTATTATTACGGCGACCACGTGCCAAACTTCGCCCAGCTCAAGCACACTGATCCCGCGCGCGTTTTGCCGGGGTTCGACTACGACGTGATCACGGAGGAAGCATTGCTCACGCGGTTGTCTGTGCGCGATGGGCAACTTGTTTTGCCGGATGGGATGAGCTACCGCGTGTTGGTGTTGCCGGACCGAGAAGCGATTTCTCTCTCCGTGTTGCGGAAAATCAGAGAACTGGTGAATGCAGGCGCAACAGTGATTGGACGGCGCCCGGCCAAAGCAACGGGCCTTGGCAACTACCCGGAATGTGACGCCGAGGTGGCACGGATCGCTGATGAATTGTGGGGACCGGCGCCGGGCCGGCAAAGAAGCAGAGCTCGAGTGCCGGGGCCAAGCCAGGATGAACTCGCACCCTCGATTCCGCGTGGCAAAGTCTTCTCGGACCGCACGGCGCGTGCGGTTTTGATTAGGGCGGGCGTGCTGCCGGACTTCGAGTGCAAAGGCATGGATGAGCAAACTGCGTTGGACTACATCCACCGGAGGGACGGCGAGACGGACATTTATTTTGTGGCGAACAAATCAAACCGGCTTGAGAAAGTAGATTGCACTTTTCGAGTTGCCGGGAAAGCGCCCGAGATATGGGATGCGGTGACAGGGTTCCGCCAATTCGCCAGAGCGTACAAAGAATCGGCTGGCCGAACCACCGTGCCGATGGAACTGGCGCCCTATGGTTCGACGTTTGTGGTTTTCCGGGGTTCATCGGATGCGCATCCGCCCGTGGCGTCGGACAACACCGTCGAACTCAGAAAGCTCGCGGATTTGACAGGGCCCTGGACAGTCCATTTCCCGGCCGGGACGAATGCGCCCGAAAAGGACAATCGCGAAATGCTCAAGTCCTCGACGCGGCCGGTCACATTCGAGCGGTTGATCTCGTGGACTGAGCATGAGGACCCCGGCATTCGGTTTTACTCGGGAACGGCGAGTTACGAGAAAACGATTGTGATGCCTGAAGAATGGTTCAAGGAGCCGAAGCGGGCTCTATGGCTTGACCTTGGCAGCTTGAGGGAATTGGCCGAGGTATGGGTGAACGGGCAATCAATGGGCGTACTTTGGGCGCCACCGTGGCGGGTGGAGATTACGACTGCTGCGAAACCCGGGACCAACACGGTTCAGATTGAAGTGGTGAACTTCTGGCCAAACCGGATAATTGGGGATCAATTCCTCCCGCCGGAAAAGCGGTTCACGCGGACAAACATCCGCAAGCTTACGCGCGACACTCCGCTAATGACGTCCGGGCTCCTTGGGCCGGTAAGCATTTTGTCAGATTAGACGCAAGGCAGGGCGCCTGCTCCAGCACTTTGCGCGTGCGCGCCAACTCAACGAACGCCGATGCACTGATGTGCTTCGCAAGTCAAATGAACGTCTTCCGCCTAAAGGCGGGACTCTAACGGCCGTGGGCGCAGCATCGCCCAATGCGCTGGACAACCCATCGCTGTCAGAGTTCCGCGTTTACGCGGAAACAAGAAGACTGTCTGTCGCAGCTCCGGCGCGCCAGGGACGGCCCGCCCTGCCTGTATGCAGGTGTTCATGCACGGTAGGGCTCGCTGTCCCCAGCGAGCCGGACAAAGTGCCTGGCACTCTATTCACCGAGATTTGAGAATCGCGACGCCAAGTTCCACCGCGTTGTTTTGCCCAAGTGAGTTGACTTTGGTCAACTGTCGGCATATGCTGAACGCAACGTCGGACAATTGATGGCAACCTAAGAGGAATCGTTATTATGCAAAGACTTTCGCGCAGAGAGTTCCTGGCGCACTCGGCCGCGGCCGCAGGCGCGTTCGCATTCGGAGTTCAACCAGGCTCGCAATTGAAAGCCGCAGAAGCCTCGGGTCCGGCTGACATGGCAATCGCCAGATGGCAGGGCACGGGCACGCCCGATGAAAAACAGTTCAAGGAATTGTCAATAAAACTCACCGAGCGGGCAATTGACGCCCTCGGCGGGATGAAAAGGTTTGTTGGCCGGGGCGCGGTCGTTTGGATCAAGCCAAACATCGCGTTCGAACGTAAACCCGAGTTCGCCGCAACAACAAACCCGGACGTGGTCGCAACACTGGTTCGGTTGTGTTTAGACGCGGGCGCAAAAACTGTCAGGGTCGGGGACAATCCCGTGCACGATGCCCGCAGAACCTATCCCGCAAGCGGCATTGCCGAAGCCGTCGAAAAACTCGGGGCCGAGGTGGTGTATCTGGACCGCGCAAGAACGCGCGAAATGAAGGTGGATGGCGAACGTCTCAAAATGCACCCGGTCTTTCCCGAAATGGTCGAGTGCGACCTGATGATCAACGTGCCGATTGTGAAACACCATGGTCTGGCGCGGGCGACCATGTGCATGAAGAATTACATGGGGGTGGTTGAAAACCGCCGCGTGTTCCATCAGGACATTGCTACGTGTGTGGCTGACATCACGCGGTTCATGAAACCAAGAATTTGCGTGCTTGACGCCACTCGCGTGCTGCTGCGCAACGGCCCAACGGGCGGGAAGATAGAAGACGTTGATGTGCAAATGCAGGTTGCGGCCGGCATCGATCCGGTGGCGCTGGATGCATGGGGAGCAGAGCGTCTCGGCGTCAAGCCGAACGAAATCGGCACCATAACCAAGGGCCAGGAGTTCGGCCTTGGCAAGATGGATTACAGGACGCTTTCTTTGCGGGAGGTTGCAGTTGTGTGAGCGGTGAATCCCGCGTGCCAGGCGGTCAGCGCTTGCGGGGTGCAGTGCAGGCCGCTTCGTTGATTCTTTTTTTGTGGCTGCTCGTCACGGCGCGCCAGAGCCCGGGCGCGAAGCCGCCGTCTTTTTCCGGGTTTTTCTTCTGGATTGACCCGCTGATTTTGGTGGCGACATTCCTTGCGGCGCATGCGGCGCCGTTGTTGTTGTTTTCTGCGTTTGCAACCATTTTCGTCACGCTTGTGGCGGGCAGGGTGTTTTGCGGCTGGATATGCCCGTTTGGAGCTCTGCATTCGGCGGTTGGCTGGGCATGCGACCGCATTTGGCCCAAAGGCAGGAAGCGTGAGCATTGGTCGGGCTGGCAACGGGCAAAGTACTATGTGTTGGCGGGGTTCCTTGCCATGTCGGTGTTGGGCAGTCACTGGGTGACGGTTTTCGACCCGATTGTGCTGCTGTATCGGAGCGCGACGACGGCGCTGCTGCCGGGGTTGCAGTGGGCCGTCGAGGAAAGTTCCACTGCCGTGTTCAACTGGGACGCCAAACCGGGGCCGCTGAAACCGAGCGCTGTCACGGAACCATGCAGAAAGTTCCTTCGCGAGCATCTTTTTGCTGTTGATAGTCAGTCCTTCATTGGGAGCGGATTTGTTCTGGTTGTTTTTGTTGGACTGCTTGCAGCCAACGCATTTCGCAGGCGTTGGTGGTGCAGATACGCGTGCCCGACAGGAGCGTTGTTGGGGCTCTTGTCGATTCGCCCCTTGCTCAGGCGCGCACTGGCCGAAAGCAAATGCACGAAATGCGATCTATGCAGCGGGAATTGCCACGGAAACGCTGCTGACGGGGATGGCAGCGGATGGCGGGCGTCGGAGTGTTTCGTGTGTTTGAACTGCACATCGGCATGCCGGCGAAACAGCCTGGCATTTGAATGGGCTTTGCCATGGCGCCGCGAGCCAGTTGTGACATCAGTCGGGCTGTCCAGGCGCGCGATGATTATGTCGGCTGTCGGGGGCGTCTGCGCGCTGTGGTTTTTCCGGTCGAGCCCGCGGGCGAGCTCCAAACGGCTTGGTTATCAGTCGCGCGGGCTTGTGTTCGAGCCTAGCCTGATTCGTCCTCCCGGCGCGCGGGCGGAACGTGAATTCATCCAGCGCTGCATCGCATGCGGTTTGTGCATGAAAGTGTGCCCGACAGGCGGTTTGCAGCCGTGCGTGTTTGAGGCTGGTTTGGAAGGGCTCTGGACGCCGCGGCTGGTGCCGCAGCTCGGCCATTGTGCCTATGAGTGCAATCTTTGCGGGCAGGTTTGCCCAACTGAAGCGATCGCGCCGCTCAAACTAGAGGAAAAGAAGAAGTTCAGACTTGGTCTGGCGGCGTTTGACACGACGCACTGCATTCCGCACGCTTACGGGCGGGACTGCATGGTTTGCGAGGAATGTTGTCCTGTTCCTGAAAAGGCGATTTACTTCATCGAAACGCGGATTGCCACTCGGGGTGGCGAGCAGCGCACGGTGAAACTGCCACATGTGGATGCGGATTTGTGCATCGGATGTGGCGTTTGCGAAAACGTGTGTCCGCTGCGCGGAAACCCGGGCATTCGAGTTACCAACGCAAACGAGAGCAGAAACCCGGCCAATCAACCAATTCTTCCCGAACGCTGACAAGATTGCGCTGCCATTGTCAGATTGCGGCCAAAATGTTGGCGGTGGTGTGACAATGGCAACCGGAAGTCACCCTTTACATCGTCAATTGCAGATGGCAAGGTCTTGATCGCGAAAGACGTTGATTGTTCCGGGCGTTCCGTCAGCGCCACAGTCAACGCCATATTGCGAACCAAATGAAAGCGGCCTGTTCTTCAGCACTGAAGTTACCCATAAGCATCCAAGTGCATCAACAACCATCAAAGCAACCGCCCTTTTCGCCGGGCTTGACCAGACGACGATTTCTCAGGGGCATGGGGATTGGGATTGCCCTGCCCCTGATTCTGTCTCCGCGCGTTCTCGGGAGGGGCGGGACGGTGGCGCCAAGCAACCGGATTGTGTTTGGCGGAATTGGCATGGGCAACCGCGCCATGTTCATTCTTCCAAACTTTGTCGCGTTCCCTGACGTCCAGTTCGTTGCGGTGAGCGATGCGCGCGAGGACCGCCGCCAGGCGGCAAAAAAGGCGATCGACGCACATTACAGAAACGAGGATTGCCGGGTGTACAGGGATTTTCGCGAATTGCTGGCGCAGCCGGACATTGACGCGGTTCTGATTGCGACCGGCAACAGGTGGCACGCCACGGCGTCGATGTTTGCAGCGCAGGCCGGCAAGGACATCTATTGCGAAAAGCCGATCAGCCTGACGATTTGCGAGGGCAGGCAACTGGTGGAAATGTGCCGCCGCTACGGCACCATTTACCAGGCCGGCACGCAACGTCGATCGACCGAGTCATACCAGTTCGCCCGCGAAGTTGTGCGGCGCGGTCTTATCGGCCGGGTGCACACTGTCGAAATGCAGGTTTGGACAGGCGGCACTGTTCCGCACCAGAAACCAACCGCTGTGCCTGCCGGGTGGGACTATGACCAATGGCTGGGGCCGGTGCAATGGCGGCCGTTTGTGCCCGGCAGAGTCAACGCATGGCACTATTTCTGGGACACAGGCGAAGGCATGCATACCGACATGGGCACGCATTACACCGATCAAATGCAATGGGTGTTGGGGACAGACGACACCGGCCCGGTCGAGTTTTGGACCAGTGATATTGTCTGGCCGGACCCGCAGCAGTGGATGAGCGAGACAGCCATCTCGGGCACGTTTTGCTGCAGGTATGCAGACGGCGTTCAAGGAATCCTCTACCAACGAAAGGGGTTCACGGACCGTTACATCCGGTACATAGGCGAAATCGGGTGGGTGCAGGTCGATGACGAGACAGACGTCGTTACTGCCGAGCCGAAGTCGATCCTGAAACTCAAGCAGGCCGGCGGTGTCAGTTGGGCAAATGCAGGCGCGCATATCCGCAATTTTCTCGACTCGGTGCGAAACCGAAGGCCCACCTTGTGCAATCCCGAGGTTGCGCATCGCGCCCAGACGATCTGCGAGGCCATGACAATCAGCGCGCGCCTCAATCGGGGGCTGAAATGGGATCCGGCAAAAGAACAATTCGATTGCGAAGAGGCGAATCGGATGTTGTACCGCGAACCGCGCGCGCCGTGGCGTGTCATTTGAAACCAGAAACAATCGCAAGCCAAGCACCATGAAAACCCACATCGCAAACCTGCTGGTCGCCATTTCGTTGATGGCCGTTCAACCGCGGGCCGAAGACATCGCAAGCACAGTAGCTGCCGCCGCCGGGTATGAGTCGGGTTCAGACACTGTTCCTCTGCGCACCATCGAGCAGCTTGTGGCAGAATCGCTGACGAACAAGACACTGAGAATCAAACTCGAGAATGCATTGGCGAGCGCCTTAAACGACAGCCCAAGCTTCGAAGGCCGCAGGTTCATCTGCCAGCAATTGGCCGTGATTGGAACTGAGGCGTGCCTGCCTGCCATCAACACGTTGCTTGATACGCCGGACACCGTGGGCATCGCATGTCTGGCCCTTGCCAAGAATCCGTCGTCCAAAGCTGACGCTGTTCTTAGAAGCGCCACACTGAAACTCGAGGGCACAGCGCTGCTTCAGGTTGTCCAAACAATCGGTGTGCGACGCGACCGCGCATCTGTTGGGCTGCTGAAACGTCTTGCCGGTTCCGAAAACAAGACAATCGCCGGCGCCGCCGTTGTAGCATTGGGCAACATTGCCGATCGCCAGGCCATCAGCGCGATCAGGGAAGTCAGGCGGCGGTGCGACCCGGCGATCTCTGCCCAAGCAGACCACGCCGTTCTGCTCGCCGCGGCGCATCTGCGCGAAGAAGGCAACAGCCGGGCTGCAGCAGCACTTTACGAAGAGGTTCTTCAGTCAGCGGCGCCTGAACATGCCCGCCGCGGGGCTTTCGAAGGGCTGCTCCGCGTTGACCGTGATGGAGGCATAAAACGGGCAATTGACGCGATAAATGGCAAAGACGATGTGCTAAGGCGCTCGGCCATAGCTGCAGTCGCTTTTCTAAAAGGGCAAGACGTGTCCAAGAGATTTGCCGCGCTGATGCCATCGCTTGGCCCGAGCGACCAAGCCCTGCTCGTCGAGTCTCTGGCAGCCAGAGGCGACAAGCAGGCCCGGTCTGAAATCCAAAAGATGCTCGCAGCACGTGATGTCGAAGTGCGCATAAGCGCAATCACTGCCCTCGGTCAACTCGGCGATCTTTCAACCGTGGGACAACTGGCCCGGATTCTTGACACACAGCCGACTGCTACTGAAATCAAAGCAGTCGAGTCAGCCCTCAGCGCACTTCGGGGCGGAAATGTCATTGACGTGGCAATCGCAGCAGAATTGCACCGCCGCACCACGGGGATTCGCGCGCCGCTCCTTGCTGCTCTCGTTCGCCGAGCGGACCCCATTTCGTTTACGTTTTTCAAAGATGATGCGGTGGGAACCGACCCGGTTTGCGTGAAGTTGGCGTTCCAAGGGCTCAGTCGCACTGCCACTAGCATACACACGCCAGCGCTCTTGAAAGCGCTTGCGGGTTTGCGCGCCGAGGAAGCCCGAGATGACGCCGAAAGCGCGTTGGCACAGGCAATCAGTCGGATGAATAATCCTGCGGAGCAGTCTGGCGCTGTGCGCAACTTTCTCGAGCACGAAACCAAGCCCGAGACGCGCGCTTCGTTGATCAAGCTTTTGTTGGCGTGCCCGGATTCACAGGCGCTGGCCGCTGTGAAAGCCAGCCTTTCCGACGCCAACCCTTTGGTGCGAGAAGCAGCCATGCGCACGCTGGCCGAATGGCCGGACATTTCGGCATGGGAACCATTGTCAGAACTGTATCAGAAGGCCGAAACCGAAGCCCAACGCGTTGTGGCTTTGCGCGGTCTGGTTCGCCTCCTTGGCGAAGAAAACCAAAAGCCCAGCCAAACGTTGATTGACAGGTACCGAGCCCTTTTTGCGAGCGCAAAGAGCGACACGGACGGCAAGCTGATCCTCGGAACGCTGGCACGTTGTGCGCACCCCGAAGCACTCAAGCTCGCAATTGAACAGTTTGGAGTCACGGGTGTGCGAGCCGAAGCGTCAGCGGCGGTCAGGCAAATCGCGGAAGCCATCAAAGCCACGCACCCAAAAGAAGCGCAACAGGCACTCGACATGGTAGGTCAGAGCCGTTGACCAGCCCATGACAAAATCAGGCATTACTCTTGCCCAGTTCAGTATCGCCGCCTTCAGCCGCGTCAACATCACACATGCCGACGGCTCAGCAATGAACACCCTGCGGAGATTCGTCGGGCTGCCGCTTTTGCTGGCAATCATTAGTGCGGTGTCCGTTTCCGCGTCGAGCGCGCCTGAAAAGCGGCCGAATGTCCTGTGGCTCGTAAGCGAGGACAACACAACCCTGCTCGGGTGCTACGGCGATCCCCTCGCGCGAACTCCGACCATTGACAGGCTCGCGCGTGAGGGAGTTGTCTTTACCCGATGCTTTTCGCAGCCTGTTTGCGCTCCATCAAGGTTCACACTGATAACCGGCACCTTTGCCGTCTGCTCGGGACCGGCTCACCACATGCGCGCCCAGGGCAAGATTCCGAGCTGGATGAAAGGGTTTCCCGCCTGCCTCCGCGAGGCCGGTTATTACACCTCGAACAACGCCAAGACCGATTACAACAGCAACATCTCGGTGCCCGAAACATGGCACGAATGCAGCCGCACCGCGCACTATCGGAACCGGCGTGACCCGGCACAGCCGTTCTTCGCCGTGTTCAATCACGAAGTCACCCACGAAAGCTGCCTGTTCCCGGAAAAGGATGTGCCTCTCGGATTTGAACCCACCGACCCGGCACGCGTCCGAGTCCCTTCTTACCAACCTGACACTCCGGAAATGAGAGCAGATTGGGCGCGGTACTACGATCATCTTGCCTTGTTGGACAAGCAGATCGCCGCAAAGCTCGCTGAACTCGAGCGCGAAGGGCTCGCCGACGACACAATCATTTTCTATTACGCCGACAACGGAGGCGTCCTGCCGCGAAGCAAGAGGTTCCTTCACGCAAGCGGAACACTCGTGCCGCTGATAGTTTATTTTCCGCCGAAGTGGCGCCACCTCGCTCCGGCGCCGCCCGGCTCACGAATAAACACGCCGATCAGCTTCGTGGATTTCGCGCCAACGGTTCTGGCCCTGGCGGGCGTGCGCGCCCCCCAATACATGCAGGGCCGCCCTTTCGCCGGCCCAAACCACACAACCAATCAATTCGTGTTCTGCACACGCGATCGGATGGACGAACGATACGACATGATGCGGTCCGTCACAGACGGCCGGTGGCTGTACATCCGGAATTTCAGGCCGGACCTGCCTTACGTTCAGCCTCTCGAGTACATGTTCCGAGCGCGCGGCTATCAGTCATGGGCGCGCGAGGCTCGAGCAGGCAGGCTCACAAAAGAAACAGCGCGTTTCTGGGGACAAAAACCGTCGGAAGAACTCTACGACCTCGAGCGCGACCCTGACAACGTTGAGAATCTAGCTTCTGATCCGGGCCGCCGCGAAGTGCTCGACAGAATGCGCAACGCTCTCCGCGCTCATACAATCGATATCGTGGACAACGGTTTCGTCCCGGAAGGTTCTTCGCTCGAAGGGTACGAAGCGTCACGCTCAGGCCTGTATCCCATCGCGAAGGTCTTCGATCTCGCCGTAATTGCTTCCGAACGAAACCCCGCCAACCTGCAAAGGTTCGTCGCTGCGCTCGCCGACCCGTGCGAAGCAATTCGCTGGTGGGCGGCTCAGGGATGCGCAATGCTGGGACGACAAGCAGCCGCAGCCGAGACAGCCCTGGCAAATCGGCTTCGCGATCCGTCGCAATCGGTTCGAGCAGCCGTCGCAGAAGCACTCGCTCGCATGGGGCGCACCGAGATTGCGCTCGCCGAACTTGAAGCCGTCTTGTATGAGACGGCCAGCCCAATGCCCGCATTGCAAGCGGCAAACGTCCTTGACCGGCTCGGCGAATCCGCTCGCCCGTCGTTGCCCGCCATGAAACGCGCGCTTGGCCGCGTGGACGCCACAGGCAACGCTCTGCGCGAGAATGAATACCTGCAACGCATCCTGACGCATACCATCGAAGTGCTCGAAGGCAGAACACTGCCGTTGGCGCAAATCAACAATTAGGCGGCGCGCGCGCGAAAACCAAAACGGTTCACCCGTTTTAACAACATGACATTTCGATTTGTGCGTCGGATAGTGGTCGCGGTTGTGGGCGGGACAGTGTTGGTCATCGGCTTGGCAATGATTGTTCTGCCAAGGCCGGCAACGGTTGTAATCCCCGCAGGGCTGGCGATCCTCGCCACCGAGTTTGTGTGGGCGCGCAAATGGTTGAAGCGGGCGAAAGAAATGGCAGTCAGCGCCGCCGAAAAAGCGGGATTGTCAGGACATCCAAAAAACAGCAAGAAACAAACGCGCTCCAGCCCGGAAATGTCACCGGAGTGAACTTATGGGTGTTTTTGCCCGGTGAACCGGTGAGGTTTCCGGGCTAGATCAGTTCGAGCGCGTCGGCTTCAATCCTGATTGCAGCGGCCTGCCCGATGAAATCGAGCCTGAGCAACACCTCGGACGGGCCTGACCTGCTTTGGACCCATGCCTCCATGCCCTGGAGTGGGCCGTATCTGATGCGCACCTTGTGTCCAGGGCCGATCCTGGGCTCGAGGCGAATCTCAAGATCGGTTTCCAGGGCTTCAAGTATGTCTGACAACTGCCTGTAGAACAGTTCCTGATCGGGTACGTCAAGCAGGTTGGCCACGTAATCGCTCTGATAAACTTTCTGGCGGTTTACGGGCGAGATTCGGAGGAAGACGTACCCGGGAAAAAGTGGTTTGTAAAAGACAACTTTCTTGCCCCGGTATCGCCTGACACTTCGATAGCACGGGAGAGTGGTTGACAGATTCTCCCTGTCGCAGTACGTGACCAGCTTTTTCTCGCAACGCGGCCGCGTATGAGCAACGTACCAAAGCAAGTCATCCCGATCTGTCATGTAATTCAGCCTCTCTCAAAGACCTGATTTTAAGGAGAAGAAACCGACTTTACAAGGTTTGGCGAGAGGTCAGCGCCAACCGATGCGCATCCCGGATTTGCCGTCAACGTGGCCGTCCTCGGCCGCATCAACCCGACGACCGATCTTGCACCAGTTTCGATCACACGCATCTGACGCCCGAACATTCCCCGGCTGGGGGCGGCCAAAAATGGCCGCGCTCCTTGGCAAACCTGAGTGCGTGGGTGGCACGGCGTTTCACGCCGATTTGCCGATGCGCACCCAGAGCGACTTTAGATGCGCCGGTTGTGCGCTTGTTGTTGGGAAGTCAGGGGGCTGTGGAGCGTAGTGGGTCTTGAGGCATTCAGCCTGGCTTTGTCTTATTGCGCCGAGCACATCCCGAACAAAACGTTGTGGTTCATAGCCAAGCGCGTTGCAGGAGGCAAACAGCACGCCGCCGTCAGCGATGAGAGAAATCGTCTCAAGGACCAACCTGCCAAAATCGCGTTCGACCCTGAAAACGCCGCTCGTTTTGGATGTCGAGAAGGTCGGCGGATCAACAATAACCAGATCGAATTTGCGCTGTTTGCGTCTCAGGCGACGCACCCAATCAAGCGCGTCGCCCACGAGGAACTCGTGTTGACCGGCATCGAGCCCGTTTAATCCGAAATTGGTCCGGCCCCATTCGAGGTGCTTCCTTGACAGGTCAACGCTGGCCGTGTGAGCTCCGGCCAATGCGGCGCAGACCGAGAAGGCGCAAGTGTAGGCAAACAAATTGAGCACGTTCATTTCAGCAGCCGGTCGCTCGAACAGCGGAAAGTCGGCCGCCACGTGGTTTCTCAGGATGCGGCGCCGGTTGTCGCGCTGATCCAGGAACAGCCCAACCGCGCAGCTTGTGCCGAATCTCAACAAATATGAGACTCCATTTTCCCTGATCCGGGTCTCACTGTTTTCGGCCGGGTGGCCGACAACAACCGCAGCAGAAGCGGACGATATGTCCGGCGATTGTGCATGTTTCAAGAGCTGCTGGTGATAAACGCCACGGCACTTGAACTGCCTTGCAAGGGCTTCGAGTTTGTGTCGTTCGGTTTGTGACAATGCCAATTCCTTTTGCGAGAACAGAAACTCACCAAGCTTATCGACAAACCAACCCGGATGATTGTCGGAAGCGCCGTGGATGACACGAAATGCGTTGGTCTGATTCGAATCGATCATCGCCATTCTGAGCGCCAGCGCGGGCTCGGTGTCCCAATCTGGCTCGGACTCGAAACACAGTCTTGCGCCTGTTTCCGGTTGGTGCAGTGTGAGACTTGTTGCATGCAGGCAGACTCTTGGTGCGCGGGCGCCGCCATACAGCTTGTCACCCAGGACTGGAAAGCCGGCATGGGCGGCGTGAACTCGGACCTGGTGTGTTTTGCCGGTTAGCGGCTCGGCTTGTACAAGGCTGAAACGCCCAACACTGCCAAGGGTCCGGAATCGCGTTTCCGCCAGTTGCGTTCTGTCACCGACCGGCCTGCAGAGGAATCGCGCGCCTTCGCGGACAATGGCGGTGCGAACAAGCAGGGTTGATTTGGGGCCGGGCCTGTCACTCAGAAACAGGTATTTCTTCAACACCGTCCGTTTTTCGAACTGGGCAGTCAGCGAGCAATTTGCGAGGCGCGTTTTGCCGAATATCAATACTCCGGAGGTTTCCTTGTCCAGGCGGTGGATGATCGACAGACTCGACCAACGCGGGGCACGATGCCTGAGCCAGTCGTAAATCCCCTCGCCGGCGTATGGTGAAGGTGCATGTGTGTTCCATCCCGACGGTTTGTTGACGACCAGAATGTGACCGTCCTCAAACAACACACAGGGCACGGCCTCCACATCGCTGTGCGGCTTCAGCCGAATCCCCCGGGTAGAACTGTCATCCACCGTGCTGCGCAGGCGTGAACTGAAGGTTTACCCCGTGGTGAGCAAGTGTTCCCAAAGGGTGTCATTGAGCAGGACGCGATTTAAGAACTCCTGCTCGCGCATAGCGTCTGTTTTAAGGGTTGGGTTGGCGGGCAGGAAAACCCGGAAGACCGTTCCGCCCTCTGGGCGCGGGGCGACTTCAATTCGCCCGTTGTGGTGATAAACAACAAGATAAGCCGCCATCAGGTTGAGGCCGTAATCCAAATTACCGCCTTCACGCAACACCAGCGGGTCGAACACAGAACGCAGTGCGTCCTCGGACAAACCGGGGCCGTTGTCGGACATTTCGATCTCGACACCCGGGGCGACAATGTCATTGGCCGGCGCTTTGCGAATGTTGAGCCATATGCGGCTCCCGGGCGGGAGATGGTTCAGCTCATCCTCGAAAAGCAAATCGAAGAGCCGGTCGAATGTCTCGATGTCCACCATCAGATTCGGTGTATCCTCCGCTGTTGTGTGTTCCACAGCGATGTTCCGGGTGTGGATTTTTGTTGCGAACCGCCCGAGCACCGTGGGGACAAGCCGGGAAAGGTTGATCTCGTGATCAAAGCGAGGTGCACGTTTTGGTTCGGTCATGCTCAACAATTTCAGCACCTCACCGATGCGGCGAACCTGCTCTTGGACGTGCTCGTACAAGCTCTTCCAAAAAGTCGGGTCGCGGAACTCGTCCAGAGAGGGGCCGCTCCTGTCTGTCGGAGGCGGGGCGAGCCGGATGAAGTTTTCAACTGCTGAAAGCGCATTCCGGAGACGGCTGCCCAGCCCTGCAGCAATGATCCCCAACCCAAGGAGGCGATCAGTGATAATAAGCTTGTGAAGCACCGTCAGTTTTTCGCGCAACAGGATGTCGCGCTCGCGTTGGACCATGAAAAACTCGAGTCCACGGCGGAGCGTGGCTTCAAGTTGGGGGATTTCCCATGGCTTGGTTATGTACTTGTAGATGGCGCCGGTGTTAACGGCCTGGATTGCGGCGTCGAGGTCGGAATACGCGGTTGCGAGGACGCGTATTATCCTTGGGTTGAGCTGGCGTGCCTTTTCAAGAAGTTGAACGCCTTTTTCGCCCGGCATGCGTTGGTCGGTCATCAGGAGACCTATGTCATCCTTGTGTTGCTGGAGGATGGCAAATCCCTCGGCGGCGTTCGCGGCGGTGAGAATCCTGAACTGGTCGCCAAATGCGCGCACAAAGTACCTGAGCGATTTCTCTTCGTCATCCACGTAGAGAATCGCAAACCGCTTGTAATCGTACAATGTCTCCATGCTGTTCTTGGTTTGGGGGTGAGATGTTCTTCAAACTTGCTTGCGGGGCAATTCCAAAGTGAACTCGGCGAACTCGCCAGGTTCGCTCCTGACCACGATGCGCCCGCCGTGTTCTTCGAGAATGCGGTAACAGATGCTCAATCCCAGGCCCATTCCTTCTCCTACATCTTTGGTGGTGAAAAACGGTTCGAATATTTTGGTCAGATGTTCCGGCTCAATGCCAATTCCATTGTCACGGACAACAATTCGATCGACGTTGTCAGCCGTCCTGCTGGCGATCTCGATCTCGCCCTCACCGTTACTGTAACCTTTTTTCTGAATCGCATAAACTGAATTATGGAGCAGGTTGATCAGCACCTGGAGAAGCTTGTTCCGGTTCCCCGCAATCAGATGGCCCGGCAAAAGCTCGAGCCTGACTTTCGCTGAATTCTTGAGCTCGTGGCTGACAAAACGCAGGGCGGATGTGATCAGCGACTCGACCTCGATTGTCTCTTCTTTGCCGGCGTGCGGATGAGCGAACCTGCGCAACTCGCTGACGATTGCCTGCACGCGGCCAATTCCTTCTTCGATATCGCGAAGAGTTTCCGCGAATTCCGCCCGCTCGTGTTCGGGCAGCGCCTTTTCTTTTGATCTGAGAACATACAACCCTGTCTTGATGTAATTCAGAGGGTTGTTCATCTCGTGCATGATGCCGGCGCTGAGGCGGCCGAGCGACGCCATCTTTTCGGAGGCGACCAACTGTGTTTCAGTGTCTTTCAACTGTTGGATGGTCTGTTCGAGCACTTTGTTCTGGCGCGCAACCTCGCGCTGAAACCTGTAACCGCGGATCAGGTTGCGCACGCGCACATTGACTTCGCTGGTCGAGAAAGGCTTTGCCAGAAAATCGCTCGCACCGGCGGCAAGAACCGCAAGTTTGGTTTCCTCGTCAGCCCTGGCTGTAAACACAAGGATCGGTATGCTCTGCGTAACAACGTTCTGTCTGAGTTCGCGGCACACTTGCAATCCATCCTTCTCGGGCATCATCATGTCACAAAGAACGACGTCAGGCAAGAACTGAACGGCCTTGGAAACCGCCTGTTCACCGTCGCTCGCTTCCAGCACCACATACTCGCCGATCAATTGAGACCGCAGAAACCGCAGCATGTCCGGCTCGTCGTCCGCTATCAGCACCTTTGGCTGCGGTCCCGCCGCAGGAATCTCCGAAGGCCGGACACTCTCACGCACTGGCGGTATGGACGGAAACAGTTCGGCGCGCCGATACAGGTCGGCCAGCCACTTCGCGGTTGCATCCTGCTGGGGTGCTTCTGTCTTCGGCTCGCCAGCAGTTGCCGCCGCAGCGGGTGTTTGGGCCGGTTCTGCTGCAATGCCTTCAGCCCGAAGGAACGGCAGCCTGACGTAGAAGGTGGTGCCAATGCCAACGTCGCTCTCAAAGCTGACGGTTCCGCCCTGCGCCTCAACAAGCTCTTTGACAAGCGCCAATCCAATGCCCGCGCCCTGGTACTTCCGGCTCGATGAAGAGTCAGCCTGCCAAAATCTGCTGAAAATAAACTGCTGCTTGTCTCGTGGAATGCCCACCCCGGTGTCGCTGACACTCAGCAAAACCTGGTCGCCCTCGCGTTTTGCGCTGACTTCGACGCGGCCTCCCGCAGGGGTGAACTTGATTGCGTTGAACAGAAGGTTCAACACGATTTTCTCGAGTTTGCCGCGGTCCGCCATGACCGGCCCAAGGTCTGGACTTACCAGCGTGAAAAGCCGAACCCGCTTGTCTTGTGAAAGCTGTTTCACCTCCGACGTCAAACCACGGAGGAACCCTTCCAAATCAATCGGTTCACGCACCACATCAACCTTTCCGGCTTCGAGCCTGACCAGCTCGAGCAAATCGTTGATGAGTTTGAGAAGGCGCAAGCCGTTCACGTACATTGTGTTGAGCCACTCCCGGGCCTGGGTGTCGTTCAGCGAGCGCTGCGGCCCGTGCAACAGCGTCTCCAGGGGCGACAGCAGCAATGTCAGCGGCGTTCTAAGTTCATGGCTGATGTTGGCGAAGAACCTGTTTTTGACACGATCAAGTTCGACAAGGCGTTCATTGGTTTTCTCCAGCTCGGCGAGCGCGTCGGCAAGTCTCTTGCGGTTGCGCTCAAGTTCGAACCGCAGAGTGAACTCCCGGAACGCGAGTCGATTGTACATTATGTTGCCGGCGGTGACGATGATGCCGGTCACAACAAGGAAGTACACGTTGCTGCCAAAGGTGACACTCGGTTCAGTGACGCCTGTAAACAGAACACGAGCAAGCGCAAACAACAGGTACATCAGGATCACGCCGGCCACTGACAACACCGTTTCCAACAGAGGCCAGTGGCCAACCGCGCTTATGGCCAGCAAGACCAGGTTCAGCCCGGCATAATATGGAGAATCCGGCCTCTGGCTGTCCCAGATCATCATGGTCATGAACAAACACGGAATATAAACGATGAACAATTGGATGAACCGATAGTGTTTCCTGCCGAACTCGGTTCTGTGCAGGAACCAGATGACTGAAACAAGTGCAACTGATGCCAGCCGGTAAAGAAAGAACCGCCCAAGAGACTCCGGGTACAGCATCGTGTCCAGCAACACACCAGCGGGCATCAGGAGAACAACGAGCAGGCACGCAAGCTGCCCGGTCTGCATCCTGACCTCACGCTCGCTTTCAGCAAACGCACGCTGAAAATCCGCGTCTCTGTCAAGGGACGCTGATTGTGCTGTTCCTGAATCAGGCATATGGCTTGCGCACTTCAAGGAAAATGTTGACTTGAGTTGGGTCGGCCTTCACAAGGCAATGCTCTGTGGGCGCAGCGCCAGGTGCAAGTCTTGCCATCTCCATTTTGTCCCTGTACGTGAGGTGCCATTCAAGAATGAAATCCATGCTGTTTCGGTTTGGATTTGAGGAATCAACATTCGTCGCCACCAGCAGGCCGCCCGGCCCCACCAAATCATAAAAGTGGTCCATCAGACGTTTGCACACCCGATCCGACAGATAGTCGAAAAGCCCTGCGCAATAGATCAGGTCATACTGCTGGTCTGGAGGAAGCTCCACTTTGCGTGAGGAATCCTTCAGAATCTGGTGCACTGACCGCTTTTCAAAGTTCAAGACCGTGCCGCGGTGATACCGCTGCCTGAGCGATTCGAGCACTTTCCTTGCGTAATCGAGAGTTTCGTCATTGAAATCAAGGAGTGAAAAGTCTGCGTGGTCGGCAACGGCCGAGTGGGTCAAAAAAGATTGAATCTCCCCGGCCGGCCCGCAGCCAAGATTCAGAATCCGGGCTTTTCGCCCAGTATTGGCGATCCTGCCCACCTCGGTTTCAAGCAGGTTTGCGAGGTATTTCACCCTGTTTCTGTGTGCTTCGGCGGAAGGCTGCGCAAGCAGCCAAACATTCAACATTTTTGCAAAAAGAGAGCTGCCTTCGTGCGGGTCGCGCAGGATCATGTTGACCATCTCGTAGTCGCCGGCGTATCCGAGAGGTTTCAGGTACGTTCTGTAGGCGAACGGCGCGCACAGAACCAGCGGATGCAATTGGCGTTTCACGTAGGTTCGATGCAAAGGCTGCAAGTCCGGATGCACCAGTTCCGCCACGTCCTCAAAGCGTTTGAACAGACGATCTATTGAAGGCAGCACATCACCACGCAAATTGTCGATCACATCCCTTTCCATCAAGCCGCGCTCGCCCGTGGGCGAAGAACGGATGCTCAATTCAACCTGTTCCAGCCAGCGCCGCAAATCGACAAAATATGTCTGAAGGTCCGCCACAGCGACCTTGTATTCGGGCAGAATCTGCCCGACCCTGTTCCATTCCTTCAGAAACTCGGCGAATTCGCTCCGCAGCCTGCTTGGCTCCGTCAGAGGCGCAAAAACATCGACCTCAAGCCACGATTCGTCCAGCTCCGCCTCGCAAATCAGCATTATGCCGGTGTTGACAAGGCTGCTGACAATGGCCCGGCCCGAGTACACCAGCCGGTCTGCCATGAAAATTCGACAGTCGTTCAGAACCTCAGACAACTGAACGATGCTGTATGGATTATAAACTTCGAACACCGCTACATAACGCGTCAGGCGAAGTAACGTGCCGCGGGCTTCGTTCCCCTGGCTGTTGCGGAAGACCACGAACGAATCGCGCAGCTCAGACACTGCGGTTGGCGCTGTTGCTTGCATGTTCTCCGGAGTTGTTAACATCTTCTTCACAAGTTGACAATCCCTAATGCGCGGGGGTGTGCCCTTGGCGCCGGACGCCTGATTTGCAGCTTGCCATCAAAGCGCAGAGTCGTAGATTGAGGGCAATGAAATACCCATTGGCTAGGGTTTTGGCCCTTATTCTGATTGCATTCCACGCCGCCGCACAGGTGACGGTGGAGGTCGTGCTTGAGCGGGACCAATACCTCGCAGGCGAATCAATGTTGGTGGGTGTTCGAGTGACCAATTTTTCCGGTCAAACTCTGAAACTTGGGGCTGATCCGGACTGGCTCCAGGTGACCGTCGAAGGGGAAAAAGGTTTTGTGGTTGAAAAACTCAGCGAATTGCCGGTGGTCGAGCCATTCGAGGTTCCCTCGTCTGCAAGGGGTACCAGATGGCTCGATTTGGAGCCGTATTTCAACGTGGGCAAGCCCGGCAGTTACCGGGTCACCGCCATAGTCCGGATTCCAGAGCTTGGCCTTGAGCTGACCAGCAAATCAAAGCAGGTGCTGGTAACATCCGGCGCCAAAATCTGGGAGCAGGATTTTGGCGTTCCACCAAAAGAGGGGACACAACCCGGCGGACTCGAAGTCCGAAAGTACGCTCTCATCCAGTCGCTCAACCAGAATCAAAGCAGACTGTACGCCCGGGTCAGCAATCGAGGCGAAACGAAAGTGTTTAGACTCATTCCAATCGGTCCTATGTTGGCGTTCAGCCATCCAGAGGCTCAATTGGACCGCAACGCGAATCTCCACGTTCTGTTCCAAACCGGGGCGCGCACATTTACTTATGTGCAAGTCAACCCGGACGGAAATCTGCTTGCCCAACAAACACACCAGTACACCCAAACCCGGCCCAAACTCCGCGCCAATGAAGACGGAACGATTTCCATCAGCGGCGGAGTCCGAATCAAAAGCGCATCCGATTTTCCCAAACCCGAGCCTTCCGAAACCGGCTCGCGTCAACCTCCAAGCGGCGCGCAGACACAGGATCGGAATTGACTCGCCCAAACTCAAATCAAATGCCCGGACCAGCGCGCTGATCCCGCAAAGCGCAGGATTCAATTCACCGGTTCTCCTGACCGGAATCCGTGGCGCCGGAATCGATCGCTGCTCCTGCTTGCGAGACCTTTGACGCTGCCCATGCAAGTGCATGGTCGCGGTCCTTAAACTGCCCTTCCAACTGACGTTCCCTGATTTCCGCCAATAGCGCCCCCATTGCCGGTCCGGGTTTCATTCCAAGCTTGATCAGATCGTGCCCGGAAACAAGGGGTGGAGGAAGAACTGGTTCGTTGGCCAGTGCTTCGGCCTGCTGTGCGAGGAAGTTGTAACAATCCAGTTCAGCGTGAGAACCGAGGCAGTCAAGCCGATGCAGTTCCAGTTCGAGCCTGAAAGTGGGTCTTGCCATGATTCTTCTGATTGTTGACTTGCGCATCTCCTGCGCGTGCTTGAACTGCATGTGGTATCGCACTGCGGTGACAATCTCGTCGATCTGGTTTCTCGGGAAACGCAGCCGGGTCAGAACCGCTTCCGCCATCTCGGCGCCGACCTTGTCGTGCTCGTAACAGTGTATTTCACCGGTGACTTCGTCTTTGGATGCCACGCGTGGTTTTCCGACATCGTGCAACAGCACTGCCCACGCGAGGGATTCAGGCGAGTCCGGGGGCAGCATCGACAGCATCCGGCGAACATGCTCGAAAACAGTCCCTTCGGGATGATAAGCCGGGGTTTGTTCGCACGACGTGGAAGCAGCGATTTCGGGCAAAACTTCGCGCAGAAGCCCCGTGCTTTCCAACATGACAAGCCCAAGCGCGGCGTGTGGCGGACGGAAAATCTTGACCAGCTCGTCCCGGATGCGTTCGGCGCTGATTCTGTTGATTTGCGGCGCCAAACGGCGAATCGCCTCGAGCGTTCGATCCTCAATCTCGAAATCCAACTCAACAGCAAATCGCACGGCGCGCAACAGCCGAAGATGATCCTCATCAAATCGCTCGGTTGGGTTTCCTATTGTCCTGACAAGCCGCGCCGTGAGATCAGCCTTGCCGCCAACCCAATCGTGCAATTCTCCCCGCACGGGATCGTAGAAAAGCCCGTTGATCGTGAAATCGCGGCGCATGGCATCCGCTTGCGCATTGGAAAAGGCAATTCGGTCAGGCCGCCGTCCGTCCTTGTAATCCGATTCGCTCCGGAAAGTGGCAACCTGGAACTGCGCGCCTCGGAACACCACGACAAGAATTCCAAATTGCCGGCCCACAGGTATGGTGCGATCGAACAAGGCTTCGACATGGTGTGGTTGTGCCGACGTTGCCACGTCGTAATCCCCAGGTTCCCGTCCCAGGATCATGTCCCGCACGCATCCGCCCACGAGGTAAGCCTCAAAACCAGCGCTCTGCAGTTTTTCAACCACTGCTTTGGCCAGCGTGTAAAGCCCCGATGTTGGTGTGGGTTTCATTCAAGCGTTCTGACTCACAGCCCGATAATCGCGTCGGCCCACAGCCAATGTACACCCAGACCGTCATTCCGGTGAGATTCCCGGGCTGGCAAAGCAACGACGGCACTGTCAGTCGCCAAGGTTTGAATTCTCGCCAACCAACTCGCCCAAATGATGCCGTTCTCTGAAAGTGACATATACAAGCCCCCCCAACAAACTCCAAAAGAGGCTGCCACCATACGCCAGCAGTGACAGCGACAGCGCCTGTTTCGCTTCAACCCCCAACTCCGGGACCGCAAGAAGCCACACATAAAGATTCTCGCGCACCCCAAGTCCGCTCGGTGTCACCGGCACCGCCGAGATGGTTATCACCACCGGCACAATCACACACAAAGCAATCACATTCAGTCTGAGACCAAGACCGCCGGCCAACGACCAAATCTGCAATACACACGCAAAATTCAACAGCATCGACAGCCCCGTTGCCTTGACCAGCCGAGGCCGGTCGCGCCCGAACCGCCGACACGCTTCCAAGGATCGCTCGATCACCTCGCCCTTGGGCAGTGCTCTGAGCCAGTCACGCGCCCGCGGCCACGTCCGGGATACCCCGCCAAGAAAAGCAACCCCACCCACCACCAGCCCGCCGATCAACATCGCCAGTGTCACGCTCGCCAGAGCGCTCAGCCGACGGTGGCTGATCATCAGACTCAGGTTCGGCAGCATCATCACCGATGCAAACCCAAGCATCGAAAGCAGCCCAAGAAAACGGTCGATGAACACCGTTGCCACGGCTTCTGTTTTCAAATGATGCGTCTCACGCGCGGCGTAATATGCCTTCATCAGATCGCCGCCTGTCGAGCCCAGCAGAAAAGAATTGAAAAAATGCGCCACAAGCGAAATCTCAGCCGCCCGCCCAAATGACAGATCCAGCCCCTGAACGCGCATCACCATGCGCCACCGCAGCACCCCAATCAGAACTGTTACCCCCATTAAAACAAGCGACACCAACGCTGCATCAGGTCGAACCTGGGCCAGCACATGCCACAACTCCCCGGGTCCGCGAGTCCATGCAACTCGCCATTGGGCCTCGCGGCTCAGAGAATCCCATGCCCCCCCTTCCCGTTCCCATGCCAGACGCCCTTCCCCGACGAAAATCTGATGGAAAACCCACCCAAGCAGAATGATGCAGATCGCAACTCGGAAAATAAGGTTCGGGATTTTGGCGCGAGCTTTGGCCACTTTAACACCCTGAGCTTAAGACTCGCCCCAGATCGACCTGATATGGGCGAGGCCGGCGAGCACAGCCTCGGATGGCAAATTGGGATGCAATTCAAGCACTTTCGGGTGCTCGGGTTTTACATACGGTTTCAAAGCCGCAAAATCGATCGTCCCCTGTCCCGGCGGACGATGGTCATGAGCCGGGAACTCGACGTCGTGCACATGAAACCCGGCAACAAACCCGGCCAGCGACTCAAGATGTATCGTGTGCGAAATGAAACCGAGGTTTTCCTTGATTTGCGCGTGCCCGGTGTCGTGCCAGTAACGAACCACCTCCGTGTCAAACTCCCTGAAGAAAAACGGAAAATCGCCCTCGAACGGGATTTCCTCAATCGCTTCCCGGTTCTCGATGCCGAGCTTGATATTCCGGGCAGCGGCCTGTTCGGCGATCCGCCGCAGCATGTCATACGCCAACATGATGTGCTGCGTCTTTCGCAACTCCCGCCTTTCATCCACCTCTGCACACAAACGCTGGTATTTCGGCGTGTCACGCTGACCTTCTTCGGTCATTTCAATCAGGGTGTCGGTGTATTCTTTCATTTCCACCTCGCCAAGGTGGAGCACGACCACCGGTGCATGAACCCGCTCGGCAAACTCGAGGGTTTTCAGCGTGTGCCGCAGGGCGCTTTCGCGTTCGCGAGGGTCCAGCGCCGTGAACTTGTACACGTTGGGCGAGGCATGTGTCACACCAATCGGAAGCGGACAGAAATTGTGCAGACTGCAAATTTTGATTTCACCTGCATCCACGGCATCAAGGATGCCCGGAACAAGACTCAGCCGGATACCGTGGCTCAGCTCGGCATATTCAAAACCCAAATCCCGAATCTCGCGCAACATCGCGCGTCCGTCGATGTGCCGGCTCGAGTTCCAACAGGATGAAAGGGCGTACATGACAAAAAAGGCCGAGGCTGTCTTGCCACAGCACCCGGCCCGCTAAAATCAGCATTCGGACTACATGTCCGCGTAACGGGCGGCCAGCATGGCCATAAACCGGGCGTTCTTCATCTTGCGCCGACGCCGCGCACTCGGTTTCTCATAGTGCCTGTGGTTGCGCACTTCTTTGAGAATCCCTTCGCGGTCAACCTTCTTCTTTAATCGGCGTAACGCCTTGTCAATGGGTTCGCCTTTCTTAAGTTTTACCTCGGTCAATCGTTTTTCACTTCCTCTCTATGACCCGGACGGCATGCGCGGCAGCATTTTTGCCACGCAGCATCCCTCAGGTCAGGCAGCGCAGGGTAAAGACCACTGTCCAGCTTGTCAACCCCCGCAATCGCTGAA
>JARYMD010000400.1 GCA_029907285.1 Verrucomicrobiota bacterium
GGCGGGCGCAGCGGTGTTTTACATTCTATTCACGATGCTGAAGGGGATCGAACGGATGACGGGGCTGAAGGGGGAAGAACTGTTTCATCCGGCGCATGCTGAATCACGTGCCCGGGCAACAAACGGCAACGGACGCGGTTGAAGCCATTGGCGTGGCAAGCCCGCGTCGTCGTTGAACGTTTCGATCGTTTCATCTGGCTGGGTCGTCTGTTCGAAAACGCTCAACGTACAACGCTCAACGGCAGAGCGCTCAACAGCACAGCGTGAATCAAGGGGCGCAGTCGGCGACTTAGTGCTACTGAAGCTACTTTGGTCCCGGCTGCGCCGGGCTGTGAAATATGCAGGTTAGAGTCACAGATCACAACGATGACATGGACAGGCCGAACCCAAGGCATCGATCCGTGAAATCGGTGTCATCCGTGGCCAGAGCTCTCACCCATGGCCGCAGTGACAGCCTCCGAGACTGACGCCGGAGCCGGCCGCGAAGCCGCAGTTGCTTTCTGAGCTGGCAGGGTGTCAGGTCACACGGCCGAATTTCTTTTCTATTTCGCGGTAGTTGATTTCGATGAGGGTGGGGCGTCCGTGCGGGCATGTGTACGGCATCGTGCAACGCCGCAATTCCGCCACGAGCGCTTCGAGTTCGGACAGATCGAGCGGGTCATGGGCTTTGACGGCATGCCTGCAGACTGTGCGGGCGATCATTTCTTCGCCCAGCCGGAGTGCGTTGACGGCCTGGCCGGTTGCTTTGAGTTCGTCGATTACCTCGACGACGAACTGGCGGGCTTCTTTTGCTTTCACGTAAGGTGGGAGGGCATCGAGCAGAAACGTGTTCTCGCCGAATTCGCTCAGGCTGATCCCAAGGCGATTCAAGGTTGCAAGCTGCTCTTTGACGAATTGAGCGTCGCGAGGCGAGAGCTCAACTGTCGCAGGCAAGAGCAGCCGCTGGCTTGGGGCCTGTCCTTGCTGAAGCCGGTTGAGCATCTGTTCGTACAAGACGCGCTCGTGGGCCGCGTGCTGGTCCAGCAACACAAGGCCGCGGTCGGATTCGAACAACACGTAGAGGCGCCCGATCACACCAATCATCCGAAGCGGGACTGTCAGGAGGGGCACTGGACCGGCTGTGGTTTGCGGGGTGGCGGCACCGGACTGAGCGGTGGCAACAGGGCCGGTTTTGTCAACTGTCGCGGGTGTAATGTGGCCCGAGCCGATTTGTTTGGTGGTGTCAGCTTTTGGTGTTGCGGCTGAGACATCTTTGGATTCGACAGGCGCGGTGGTGCTGGTTGGTTTGGCCTTATGCTCTGCTTGGGTGGGATGTTGCGCCGCTTCGGGGGCATGGGTCGGCAGGGTTTGCGTCTCTGGTTGACGCGGCTGAGCGGGTGCGGCGGGCTTGGCTGTGCCGGGTTGGGGTCTGGTGGCCGGCCGGGTTGGGTGACTCTGCAGGTGGGATGGCTCGCTTGGAATGGTAGTGGTTTTGGAGATTACCTGGCCGAAAGTGCCTTGTCGAGCGTGCCAGCCAATGAGAGCTTGTCTGACGGCATCAGTGACGGCTGCGCGCACTGCGTATTCGGTTCGGAACCGGACTTCGCGTTTGGCCGGGTGCACGTTCACGTCCACTTCGGCAGGGTTGAGTTCAAGGAAGAGACAGCAGACGGGGTAGCGCCCTTTCATCAGTGCGGTGTGGTAACCTTCCACGAGAGCGAAGTTGAGGCCTCTGTGTTCGATTGGGCGGCGGTTGACAAATATGTGCTGGTCTTCGCGTGTGGCGCGGGAAACGCCGGGGGCGCCCATGAATCCCCAGACGGACAGCTCGGATTGCAAAGGCGCGGCGGCATCGCTTTCGTCGGTCTGTGGGCTATCGGCTGGATGGAGGTTGGCGCGGGCCATCACTGGCACGAGATTGAGTTCGGCGCCGTACAAGGCGCGGAGCCTTTCGCGCAACGCTTCCAGGCGCGCCTCGGGCGAGTTGGGCATGGGAAGGGGCGGCAATTGCCAGACGAGGCGCTGGTCGTTTACGAATGTGAAGGCGACCTCTGGAAACGCGAGCGCTGCCAACAGCAGATAATGCTGGATGTGGGCGCGTTCGGTGTCGTTGCTTCGCAGGAACTTCCGCCGTGCCGGGAGATTGAAAAACAGCTGTCGGACCTCGACACAAGTGCCGGGCGGGCCGCTTGCGGAGCGGACAGCGATGATTCGGCCGCCTTCGATTTGGACGCGGGTTGCTTCACCGGAATCATTGTCTTTCTCGCGCGTGGTGAGGGAGAGCCGGCTGACGCTGGCGATGCTTGGCAGGGCTTCGCCGCGGAAGCCCATTGATGAAATTGCGTTCAGGTCTTCGGCGCGCTGAATCTTGCTGGTTGCGTGCCGTTCAAAACAGAGCAAAGCATCGTCACGGCTCATCCCGAGGCCGTCGTCGGTCACGCGAATCAAGCTCCGTCCTCCGGCTTGGACTTCGACGGTAATGTGGGATGCTGCGGCGTCGAGGGCATTCTCGACCAGTTCCTTGACGACACTGGCGGGCCGTTCGATTACTTCGCCGGCGGCGATCTGGTTGGCCACCTGTTCGGTAAGTAGCCGGATACGGTTCATGCAAAGCAATGGTCCGGTGCGGGTTCCTTACAAACGGCTGCTACGCAGTACCCCCTTGGCTGTCATCGCCGTTGGGCTCCTCACTGATCACTGGTGCGATGGCCTGAAGCCTGTCATTTTCCTCGAGGTCAATCAGTTTGACGCCCTGGGTGTTGCGGCTTGTCTGGCGGACGTCTTTGACCGAGATGCGGACCATCTGGCCGCCGGCGGTTATCAGCATTACCTCATCGGTCTCGCGGACTGTAAGGGCGCCGACGACACCGCCGGTGCGCTCGGTGGTTTTCATGGTAATTATGCCTTTTCCGCCGCGGCTCTGAGTGCGGTATTCATCGAAACTGGTGCGTTTGCCAAGCCCGTTGCTGCCCGCAACCAGCAACGTGGCATTCGCATCCACCACGGCCAACGCCACCACGCTGTCACCTTCTTCGAGCTCGATTCCTTTGACGCCCGTGGCGGGGCGGCCCATTGGGCGGACGTCTTCCTCGGAGAATCGGATGCTCATTCCTTCGCGAGTGATGAGCACGACCTGGTTCTGTCCGGTGGTAAGCTTGGCATCGATGAGCGTGTCGCCCGGTTCGATGTTTATGGCGATGATGCCGCCGCGCCTGACGTTGGCGAATTCCGGGAGAGCGGTTTTCTTGACGGTGCCCTTTTGGGTCGCGAACAACACGAAGCCCGGCTGTTTCCAGGTGATGTCTTCCTTGTTAGAGCCGGTTTTGCTCTTTATGGGGATCATTGCAGCGATTTTTTCATCCGGCTGCAGTTCGAGGAGATTGGCAATGCTGCGGCCCTTGGCTGCGCGGCCCATGTCGGGCACTTCGAGCACGCGCTCGACATAGACCCGGCCCGTGTTCGTAAAGAACATCAGATAATCGTGCGTGCTGGCAGTGAACAAGTGTTCGATGAAATCTGGTGCTTCGCCATCGACCACTGGTGTGTCGCGTGTTGCCATGCCGATGACGCCCTTGCCGCCGCGGCGCTGGGCGCGGTAGGAACTGATGTTTGTGCGTTTGATGAGCCCGTTGTGCGTCATTGTGATGATGACGCCCTCGTTGGCGATGAGGTCTTCGATGGCGATTTCGCCCTCATCAGGAACCAAGTCCGTGAGGCGCGGGGTGGCATGCTTTTCCCGGATGGCGCGCAGCTCGGTCTTTATGATTTCAAGAACACGGGCTTCTTTTGCGAGAATGTCTAGGAGATCGCGAATTGTCTCGAGCAGTTTGCGATACTCGGCATCGACCTTGTCGATTTCCAATCCTGTGAGCTGGTACAACCGCAGTTCGAGGATGGCGTCCACCTGCCGTTCGGTGAGTGCA
>JARYMD010000401.1 GCA_029907285.1 Verrucomicrobiota bacterium
TGAGCGTGAACGCATTCGAGCAAGTGCCTCTGGTTGAACTATTTGCGGAATTTCGGTCCCGGAAAGAGCCAAGCCCTCTTTCTAACCAGTTGATGCTGTGGGACTAATGGCCGGATGCCAGTGATAGACCATAGACCATAGACCAGGGACCAGGAGATGGGAGTCAGGAGACAGGAGACAGGAGTTTCGGAGTTTCGGCGTAGCTGACGACGTAAGTCGGCGGCAGACTTGTTGTTGAACCGAAAGACCGCGGACTAATCCCGCAGAGCGGGACGGCTACAGTGACATGGTGGTGATTGTAGGGCCAAAGGCCCGATTCATACCAGCCTGGGGCAACGCCCCAGGGAATAGGCCAAGCAAGTGACAATAAGGGCTGAAAGCCTGTACCAAGCGGAGTTTCGGGGGACGCCAGATTGCACAGGCCGGGTGGAAACACGAAAAACGCGGAAGGGTTCCAACCACGAAACACGCGAAATACGCGAAAAGGGAATGTGATAGGCCGGGCTTTCAGCCCTTGGATTGTGGGAATTGATCTTAGATGGCGCCTTGTCGTGGGGCTACGCCCCACGCTGGTATGAGACCGCGCCTTTGGCGCTTTGGTGTCTGGTCGGGCCACCAGCTACGGTGACAGAAGAAAGTCCCGCGGACTGACGTCCTCGGCTACAGTGACACGGCAGTGATTATAGGGCCAAAGGCCCGCCCCATACCAGCCTGGGGCAGCGCCCCAGGTGATGAGCCAAATCAGTCACAGCAAGGGCTGAAAGCCCGCGCTAAGTCCGAGTTTCGGAGTTTCGGAGGAAGCGGAAACACGGACAATCGATGGTGGCCTTTTGGTGATAGCCGAAAGAAATGAAACAAGACGAACGGGCGGCGAAGCCGCCCAACAGAGCGCGGCGCGACGCAGCGGCATGCCTGCTAACCTGCGCGGCTCTGTTGAATAAACCGTTCCATTGCGCCTGCGCCGCGCTGTGGTCTATGGTCTATGGTCTGTGGTCTATGGTCCCAATCAGTGCTATACTCTTTCGTTCCTTGTAGAAAGCCACTTTTATGACTGATCCACAAAACAGGGTCGAGTCGCCACAGGGCATAAAGCTCAGCGACGTTTATTACATGCTGTTCCGACACAAGAAGAAGATAATCTTCTTCTTTCTGGTTGGGATTGGGGCGGCAGCGTATCTGTACGTCACGCAGCCGCCGGGTTACGTGAGCGAATCCAAACTGCTCATCCGATACGTCCGCGAGTCGCGGTCGATTGACACGACACCGGGGTCCGGCACGGTGATTTCGCCCGATTCACGTGGCGATAACATTCTGAATACTGAGGCCGAGATTCTCACGAGCTTCGATTTGGCCGTGCAGGTGGCAGACGCGGTCGGGCCCGACCGGATTCTGGCTGCAATGGGCGGCGGGAGCAACCGGCTTGCTGCGGCCTCGGCCATTAGACGGGGGTTGAAGGTTGATGTCCCGCGCCGGAGCAACACGTTGCTTGTCACGTTCGAGCATCCCGATCCCGAGCTGGCACAGTCGGTTTTGCGTCAACTGATCGAATCCTACAAACGGAAACACGCCGAAGTGCATCGCGCGCTCGGGATTGCAGATGAGTTCCTGACCAAACAGACAGATGAACTCCGAACACGGCTTATTCAGACCGAGGAAGAGCTGCGCAAGGTCAAAAGCAAAGCCGGCGTGTTTCTCGTTGATGAATCAAAGAAAGCCATCACTGATCAACTGTCGCGGCTTCAGCAGGATTTGCTGACGACGGAAGCGGAACTGATCCAGCGCCGGACAATGATGGATCAGTTGCGCGCGTTGTCGGGCATGCGATCGACAAACGCGCCTGCAGCGTCAGGGACAAACATGGTCGAGGAAATCGTCGAAACGCCATTGGACCCGGAAACGATCAGGCATTACAGAGCCGTGAACGCGCGGCTTGAATCGTATCGGAACCGCGAGCTTGATCTGCTTTCCCAGTTCGGGGACGAAAGTGTTCTGGTGAAGGATATTCGGGCCAAGATTGCCGAGACGGAGAAAATCAAGAAACAGCTCGAGACGGATAACCCTGGTCTGCTTGCGAGCCAGCGGCCGGCAAGCAGGAGCATGGTTAGTCAGTTGACCGACCCGCAACAGCCCGTCTATGACATAGCGGGCGAGGCAGTGCGTGTTCTTGCGTTGGAAGCAAAGATCAACGTGCTGAAAGCGCACCTTGATAAACTGCGCGCTGAGGCGGCTGACCTTGAAGCCAATGAACTTCAAATCACCCAGCTCGAACGACAGAAGAGCCTCGACGAAGCCAATTACAGGTATTTTGCCGCAACGCTCGAACAAGCTCGCGTAGATGAAGCGCTTGGGGCGGGCAAACTGCCAAATATCAGCGTGCTCCAGGAAGCTTCCCCGCCGGCGAAGAATCTGAAGGAAACACTGAAATTGCTTGGCAAGGCAGTAGGCGGCGGGCTTGCGATCGGCATTGCTCTGGCGCTGTTCATCGAGTTTGTGTCCGATCAGAGTGTGCGCAAGCCCGGCCAGGTCGAATCGCGTCTCAGATTGCCCTTGTTTCTCACGGTACCGCGCGTGCGACGGAACGGGAGGCTTAATTCGCCGATCCAGCTCAAGCAGTTGCCCAAGCCGTCAAAGGGAAAGCCTGCGCCAACTGAACAGAAACCGACGTTTGCCGTGAGCACGCAGGTTGATCCCCTTGCCATGTATTACGAGGCGTTGCGTGACCGGCTGGTCATGTATTTCCAGCTCAATGGACTAGCGCACAGGCCAAAGCTTGTCGGTGTCACCGGCTGTTCGGAGGGTGCAGGTGCGACGACATTTGCGGTCGGCCTCGCAGCGTCGTTGTCGGAGACTGGGGAAGGCAATGTGTTGCTGGTGGATATGAACACTGCCAATGCGCCCGGGATGCATCCGTTTTATCGGGGCAAACTTATGCGTGGGTTGGAGGAAGCGCTCGATGAACAGACCCGTAAAACAGCCATGGTACAGGAGAACCTGTACGTTGTTACAGTGCATCAGGGTAACGGTCAGAAGGTTGGGTTACTTCCACGCCGGTTTGCAAACATCATTCCGAAGCTGCAAGCGACCGATTATGATTACATCATCTTTGACATGCCGCCGGTGAGTCAGACGGGTCCGACGTCGAAGCTGGCCGGGTTGCTTGACATGACCGTGTTGGTGCTCGAGTCGGAGAAATCGCCGGAAGGCGCAGCCAGGCGCGCGATCTCGTTGTTGGCAGAGTCACGGGCCAAGGTAGCGGCAGTGTTGAACAAGCATAAACCCTATGTGCCGAAGAGACTTGCGGATGATTTGTGAGGGCCTGAAGGAGACCATTGGCCAAGGACCATGGACCATAGTCCAAAGACCATAGACCATGGACCATAGACCAGGAGACGGGCGTCAGGAGACAGGGGACAGGAGTTTCAGAATTTCGGCTACAGTGCCAGAAGAGTGCCGTCCGTAGTTGGACCGAAAGACCCGCGGACTGATCCCGCAGAGCGGGACGGCTACAGTGACATGGTGGTGATTATAGGGCCAAAGGCCCGATTCATACCAGCCTGGGGCAACGCCCCAGGCAGTGGGCCAAATCAGTGACTAAGAGGGCTGAAAGCCCGCGCCAAGTCGGAGTTTCGGCCGAAGCTAAACTGGACAGGCCGGGTCGAAACACGGAGAACACGGCAGGGTTTCAACCACGAAACACGCGAAATACGCGAAAGGAATTTAACCACGAAATACCCGAAATACGCGAAAGGTAGTTAACCACCAAATACCCGAAATATGCGGAAGGTTTTTAACCACGAAACACGCGGAAAACGCGTAAAGGGAATGATTAATAGGCCGGGCTTTCAGCCCTTGGATGGTGGAAGGTAATGTGGGGGCCTTGTCGTGG
>JARYMD010000402.1 GCA_029907285.1 Verrucomicrobiota bacterium
GAGATTCAGAAAGGAAAAACTCCCGGGTTCACTTCAGTCCCAACCGCGAGCGCCGGAATAACCTTCGCCAACCGACTGGCCAGCCTCGAAGCAGCCCTGAACAACAACCTCATGAACGGCTCGGGGGTCGCTGTGGGGGATTTTGACGGCGACGGCTGGTGCGATGTTTATTTCTGTGCAATCCGGGGGACAAATGCGCTGTACAGGAACCTTGGCGGATGGCGATTCGAGGAAGTGACGAAGCAGGCCGGAGTCGGTTTGCCGCTGCGCCAAAGCACCGGCGCTGTGTTTGCGGACATTGATGGTGACGGTGATCTGGACCTTCTTGTATCGACTTTGGGTGAGGGCGTGCATTGCTTCAGGAACGAGGGCTCCTGCCGTTTCACCGAAATCACCGCCGAAGCCGGAACAGGCATGGACACCGGCAGCACCAGCATGGCATTGGCAGATGTCGATGGCGACGGCGACCTCGACCTTTATGTGGCCAATTACGGCGCAATTTCGATCCTCAGGTCCGGCGGGCGCGCCGAAATGAAACGCGTTGGCAATGAGTGGGTCTTTGTCGGCCCATATGCGAAACGGCTCCGCTTTGTCGATGGCCGCCTCGAAGAAGTCGGCGAAGCAGACGTGCTGTTTTTGAACGACGGGCGCGGACATTTTACCCCCGTGCCGTGGGATTCGGACTATTTCCTCGACGAGGCCGGGCGGCCCAAACCGCCGCCTTTGGATTTTGGGCTCACAGTGCAAATGCGCGACATAACCGGCGACCTGTGGCCCGACATTTACGTGTGCAATGATTTCCAGACCGTGGACCGAATTTGGCTGAACGATGGCCGCGGCAAATTCAGAGCACTGCCGCGATTGGCCATGCGCAAACAGTGTTTCTCTTCGATGGGCGTTGATTTCGCTGACATCGACCGCGACGGTCACCTCGACTTCTGTGCCACCGAAATGTTGGCGCACAACCACGAAAACCGCATCCGGCAAATCGTTGGCATGGCACCGCTCGTCCCCCTTCCCGGGCGCATCGACAACCGGCCCGAAGTGGCGCGCAACACTCTGTTCTGGAACAGGGGTGACGGCACCTACGCAGAAATCGCCAATTATGCCGGCGTGGCGGCGACTGACTGGACATGGCAGCCCGCGTTCTTTGACGTCGATCTGGACGGGTTCGAAGACCTCCTGATAGTCAACGGCATGTTGCATGACGTACAAGACCGCGATGTCCTCGCAAGAATCCAGTCATTCGGTCGTCAACCGCCCGAACAGGCGCGAACAAACCTCCTTCTTTATCCGCCGTTTATTACCCCAAATTTCGCTTTTCGCAATCGGCACGACTTGACATTCGAAGAGGCCAGCAAGAAATGGGGGTTCGACTCACAATCAATTTCACAGGGAATGGCTTTTGCGGATTTCGACTGCGACGGTGATATGGACATCGTCATTAATTGCATGAATGCGCCGCCCTTGCTGCTCAGAAACGAGTGCCCCGAGCCACGCATCGCAATCCGGCTCAAAGGCAGGACACCCAACACACGCGGCATCGGCGCTGTGGTAACTGTCAAGGGCGGCCCTGTGGCAGCGCAATCGCAAGAGATTCTCGCGGGCGGGCGGTATCTTTCTTCTGACGAGCCAATGCGCGTTTTTGCCGCCGGATCAGCCAAAACCTTGAGAGTGGAAGTCGCGTGGCGCAGCGGGCGAAAGACGGTTCTTGCTAATGCACAGCCAGATTGCATTTACGAATTCGACGAGGCCGCTGCCGGCAAGGAATCTTCGGTGGAAAAACCGGGGTGGCAAACTCCAGGCGATGAAAAGAATGAGACGCCGCCCAACGGCCCTGGCAGCGAGCAATCTGCCGGTTTGTGGTTTCGTGATTTGACCGCCGCGCTTGCGCATACGCACCACGAGGTCATCTTCAACGATTATGCCAGACAGCCCCTCTTGACCCGCCAACTCAGCGCGCTTGGCCCGGCGCTCGCCATGACAGACCTTGACGGCGATGGAGCTGATGATCTTGTTGTCGGCACCGGCCGGGGCGGCGACATCGCTGTTTTTCGCTGGGTGGCCGGAGCGGGTTTCAAGGAAGCAATGCCGGAGAAGCGTTGGCAGGCTTTTGACGATGTGACAGGCATGACGTTGTGGGCCAATGCCGATGGAACCCGCGCGCTCCTGCTGGGACTTGCGAATTACGAGTCTGGCGCAACAAACGGTCCAATGCTGCTCGAACTGCGCATGGTCGATCGAGTGCCGCGTTTGTCCGCGTATGCCGACCTGCAATTGCTTGCATCCGGATCAAGCCCCGGCCCGGTCTCGAGCGCGGACTTTGATGGCAATGGCCAGCTCGATTTGGTCGTTGGAATGCGCGTAACACCTGGCGCATATCCAACCGCCGGCGGATCAAAACTGTACCGGCAGGTCAACGGCAGACTCGTCCTCGACAAAGAAAATACCGAGCAACTTATGAACGCCGGCATGGCAAGCGGCATCGCATGGACAGACCTTGAACCTGACGGTTATCCGGACCTTTTGCTGGCTTGCGAGTGGGGGCCGGTCCGCATCTTCAAAAACCAAGAAGGCAAACTTGCGGAATGGGACGCACCCGTGCGCATTATGGATGCGGCACAAACCGGCACGGGCTCGAATGCAAGTGAGCGCAGCATGCGGCTCAGCGCGTTGACAGGCTGGTGGAACAGTGTCGCATGCGGAGATTTTGACGAAGACGGGCGATTGGATTTTGTTGTTGGCAATTGGGGCCGAAACGATGCCGCCCAGATTGTTGATGAACATGCGTTGCGCCTGTTTTACGGCGATCTCGCAGGACACGGAGTCATCGACCTTGTGGAATCTTATTACGCGCCTGACCGGAAAGCAGAAGTCCCGCGCCGCAATTTGAACGCATTGAGCCAGGCGTTCCCGATGCTCCTCGAGCGCTATCCTTCCCACGCAGCTTTCGCGAGGGCGACAACCGACGAAGTCCTGGCTTGTCTGTCGAACAAAGCTGCTCAAGTCGAAGCTGCTGTCCTTGACACAATGGTTTTCCTGAACCGGGGCGACCATTTCGTGGCCAAACCGCTCCCAGCTCAGGCGCAATGGGCGCCTGTGTTCGGAATAGTCGTGGCCGATGCCGACGGGGACGGACACGAGGACTTGTTCCTTGCGCAAAACTTCTTTGCGCTCAGGCCCGAATGGCCGCGGCTTGATGCCGGACGCGCGCTGTGGCTCCGAGGCGACGGCAAAGGCGGTTTCGTTCCCGTGCCCGGCCAAGAATCGGGTGTCATTGTGTACGGAGAACAGCGGGGTGCTGTAATTGGCGATTTCAACCGGGACGGACGTTGGGACCTTGCTGTTGCGCAGAATGGCGCGGCGACGTGTGTCTTTGAGAACATGGGAACTCGAGCTGGCCTCCGTGTTCGGCTTGCAGGCCCGCGGGGTAATCCGGATGGCATCGGAGCGGTGCTCAGAGTTGGCGATGGGAAAAAATGGGGACAGGCACGATATATCAGCGGCAGTTCCGGTTACTGGTCGCAAAACTCTGCGGTGCAGGTGATGCGTCGGCGGCCAACGGACGATCGGCTGGGAATACTTTGGCCTGGCGGCAAGCGCATCGAGGTCATGTTGCCTCGGGATGCACGCGAAGTGCTCATTGGCGAGAGCGGAGTGTTGAAGTCGGAAGCTTCCGCGAGCGACACAGCAGCGCGCTGAATTGCCCAGCCCCGGAAACCCCACGGTGACGACGGTCTGGGTGTACATTGGCTGTCGGGCGACGAGATTTCCGGGGTAGGGGCGGTTTCAAGCCGACCGTCCCGGCAACGCAACCAACCGGTTTGTGCATGCGCGTTGAGTCCGATGCCGATCCTACGGAGCTTGCTTGGTTTGGT
>JARYMD010000403.1 GCA_029907285.1 Verrucomicrobiota bacterium
TCTGTCCCCATGTCGGCATTTGAGGGGTTCCTCCGCCGACTTCGGCAACCGCGGATCGGAACAAGGGACGATTTGCGGGCCACAGCGCAATCCGGGGCGCAGATTGTCCCTGGTTTCAATCGGCGGCTGGTGGAGTCTGTTGGGGAACCTCTCACATGCCGATATGGTGACAGGCACATTGTTACCGGGCTGCGAAATATGCGGGCTAGCGGTACCAGACCGCGCATGGTGCTTCCTGCCGAAGCCGATTTCGGCAACGCGACCACTGACACACTGTAGAAAAATCACTGTTTGTCAGGTTTGGCGCGTGGGGCGCAAATAGAGTGACAGGCACTATATTTGCCCGATTCGAGGTCAGTTGCCTGATCTCAAGCCGGGCAGATCGGGGCGTCGGTTAAGGTGTCATTTGGGCAATGGAGCGGGAATCCTGTCGGCCGACCGACCAAACAGAGCCTGAATCTTCATTTTGAAGTTTTGGCTGGAATCATCACACGCCTAACTGGTTTTTCGGTGACAGCCAGAAGGAACCAATGAACGCGAGAAAACCTCTTGTTCCAGAAAGCGCGTTGGGACAAGCTGGCGGGACCAATGCGATGAAGTGGCAGTTACCAATTCTCGTCTGCTTGCTGGCCATGGCGGCGTTGGGGATTCGAGTGATTGATCTTGATTGCCGACCGATGCATGCCGACGAAGGTGTTCAAGGGCTCAAGTTCATTGAACTGCTCGAGAACGGGAAGTATCGGTATGACCCCGACGAATTTCACGGGCCAACGCTGAACTACCTGACGCTCCCTGCGGCATGGCTGCGGGGGGAACGCAACAGGCAGGCGTTGACCGAAACCACACTGCGCCTTGTTCCAGCCGTGTTCGGGGCCGGGCTTGTTCTGTTGCTGTTAATGGTGAGCGATGGTCTGGGGCGGTCGGCAACCTTGTCAGCAGGCCTGATCACAGCGATATCGCCCGCGCTGGCGTTTTACAGCCGGTACTACATTCACGAGACTTTGCTTGTTTTTTTCACGCTGGCGTTTCTGGGTGGGTGTTGGAGGTATCTGCAAACCAAACATCGGGGCTGGGCCGCGGCAGCAGGGGCTGCACTTGGCCTGATGCACGCCACCAAGGAGACTTTTGTGCTCGCGCTGTTCGCAATGTCGGTTGCGTTGGCAATCGTCATTGTCACAGGACACAAAGCGCGGAATGCGCCCGAGGCACCGGGCAATCGAGCGATCAAAATCAGATGGCCGGATGTTGGCCTTGGTCTGGCTGTGGCGACGGTCGTTTCGGTGATCTTTTACACTTCGTTCTTTCAATATTGGCGGGGGCCGGTGGATTCGGTCCTGACATACTTTCCATGGCTGCGGCGAGCAGGGGGCGCATCGCCTCACATTCATCCGTGGTGGTTTTATCTGGAGCGGCTGGCTTTTTTCAAGCGGCAGAGCGGCCCTGCGTGGAGCGAAGCAGCTTTGCTGGTTTTGACCATTGCGGGAATCGGTGTGGCAATCCGCCCCGGTCTGTTGCCGGCCGCGAACGCGCAATTGGTTAGGTTCATTGCGATTTACTCGATTGTGCTTGCAGGTGTGTATTCGGCGATTTCTTACAAGACACCTTGGTGCGTGCTGGGCTTTTATCACGGGTTTGTTTTGCTTGCCGGGGTTGGCGCTGCGGGACTGCTGGCCGTGTGCAGGACGAAGCTGGCTCGGGCCGTGTGTGCGGTGGTGTTGGTGGCGCTGCTCGGGCATTTGGGGTTTCAAACATGGCGGACAGCGTATGCGCAACCGGCGGATCGTCGAAACCCGTACGTCTATGCGCACTCTTCTCCGGACCTGTTGCGTTTGGTTGACAAAGTTAACGCTATAGCGCGCGCCGATCCGAATCCGGACAAATTCGCAATCCAGGTCATGGCGCCGGGCGGTGATTACTGGCCCTTGCCGTGGTATTTTCGGAAGTATCCTCGCACAGGCTGGTGGAGTGAAATACCGGAAAACCCGTATGCGCCGGTGATGGTGGTCGGCGCAAAGTTTCACGCTGATTTGGATGAAAAATCCGAGAAACGCTGGTTGATGGTGGGATTCTTCGAGAGTCGTCCCGGGGTGTTTTTCGAGCTCTACGTGGAGTTGGAGTTGTGGAAGAAGTATGTGGAAACGCTCCCGCGGGACGATGATTGAGCGCCAAGTGATTCAGTTTCCGAATCCCCGGTGCCGTTATTCCCAACCAACCATGTTGTCCTTGCCCGCGTGGGCAAGACCGACGCCGAACAGCTCCACGAAACCCGGTTCAGAGGCGCAGGTGTTGATTCCACGCCATGCGAACCGATTGCAGGCCAACCGACGACAATTCGCCAATCTTGAGTTTCAACAACGTTTTCTCGGCCGTCACGAGGCGCGTCAGGCGCACGACTGACGGTTTCTCCAAACCGGCCTCGTGCCAACGGGTGACCGGCACGTCCAGCAAACCGATATGCGGCACGGACGTGATGCGGGCAATCAGACAGTCTTCCTCAAGGTCGAGCAGTACAAGAACGGGGTGGGGTTTGCTGAACTGGCCTGAGGTGAAGGGAAATGAGCAGATGTGGATGTCACCCAGTTTCAGCGTACTTGTCATAGACTGAATCCTCGGGGGCGCCCTCGCGCACAAAACGCTCGTAAGCGGCCTGTCGCCACTCGGTGTCCTCGGCGTCCTCCTCGACCAGCAGGATCACTCTTGCCTTGCCGCTGTGCGGTAAGCCAGAAGAGATCCGAGGCGGAATATGTAACTCCGTCTCGCCATGGAGTTCAGTGTCGAATTCGAGCGCTTTCACGCGAACAAGCTAGGGCTTTGCGCCGGAAAAGTCAAACCCGGTCACGGTTGCAAACCCCTCCCACGAGGACAATGAAGCGGGAAAGCAGACCAAACGTCGGATAATCCGGCATCGTCAGACCTCTGTCAGTTCATAACAGGCCTCTTCACGGGCTTTGACGCGGAGGTTCTGGGCAAAGAAAGCGTCCACGTCGGCGTTGGGGAAGCGGACGAGTTTGGACGTGAGTTTGATGAAGGGTAAACGGCGTCGCCGTATCAGGTTGTCCATGGTGCGCTTGCTGACGCTCACACGCCGCGCGACCTGCGCCTTGGTTTCGTAGTGTGGCGCTCCGACAAGTTCTATCCGTGGACACGCTGGTTTTTTCGGTGTGAGCGAGCATCCTGCTGCACAATGGCCGAGGGACGGTACATCACCTTCATTGAATCCGTTGGCCCAATGGAATGACTCCAGCAGTTCACGCGCGGAAACCTAAAGGCCAAGTGCCGGAGGCGGCGGGCGGGTCAATTTGGAGCAGAGCGGGGTGATGGGCCGACCAAGAGATTGAAGAGACCGCCGCCGACCTACAATCAAACCGACTTCCGCGCGTCATGTTCCCGGCTTGGTAGTGGACTGAACACGGTGACGGATTGACCGTGGACGCGGTGCAGCCATGGACTGGCTGTACCGGGGAGTGTTCGCGGGCGTGGACCGCCCAGGACGCGGCTGCGGTCTGCGAGGAATCGCGGCTGCGGTCTGCGAGGAATCGCGGCTGCGGACTGACTGCGGACCAGAAGCGGGCAGGGACTGTTCGCGCCGGAGTCGGGTGGATTGAGTTGCGGCGCGGATGGTCACGTCTATGCCGCGTGTAATTCGCGGACGCAGAATCCGTGGTTGGCTACGGGGTAACGCGTGCCCTGGGTAACACTGCGAGTTGCGGCATCTGCCTCGCCCCTCTCATCCGTCGGCTGCGACGCGTGTGTCCGCTGCGTTTGCCTGGCCGGCGGGAATCTCGGCGGGCATCGTTGCAATGTTCTTCCAGTCCCTCGGTGGCACGATGCCGAACCATTCCGTCGCCTGCATCTCGGTACGAGTTGCCGGTAATGGG
>JARYMD010000404.1 GCA_029907285.1 Verrucomicrobiota bacterium
GTTGTGAGTTGAACGTTGCACGTTGAACGTTCCTGTCAGTTGACCGACATGGTCGTCTGTCGGCCAGAGCCAAGGCCCGTAGGGCCGACATATTTGTAGTGGAGGCGGACGGCACACCAGACAAGCTCCTTAGGAACGGCATCGCACTCGAGGCGCATGTACAAACCGGTTGGTTCCGTTGCGAGGACGGCGGCGGGTTTGATGCCGCCCCTGCCCCGGAAATCTCACCGGAGTGAAAGCATCGGTGAATCCGATGGGGTGGCCGGTTAGATTTCCGGGCTAGATGTCCACACTAAAGCAACTCACGTGGCGCACCTTCAATTGACCTGCAATCACAAACAGCCGAAAGAGGAAAAAGGTTCCTATTCTGGCCTGTTTTCTTTTTTCGGCCGTCTCCCACCACAACGCGTCGATGAAACGAGTCGCCTGCAGTGGCGCTCCAGCACAGCCAAAGATTTCATGGACATCATGCATGAGTTCATGTAAACGCCGCTTGAAATGAAAGAGTTGATTGTCCGCACCACCCAACGCGACCAGTTCGTCAACATCACCCGCGAAGTACAACAAGCCGTGGCCGAATCCGGCGTCAAAGGCGGCGTGTGCACCGTCTTCGTCCCTCACACTACCGCTGGAATAACAATCAATGAAAACGCCGACCCTGACGTTGTGGCGGACATGCTTTACGCGCTCGACAAAGCCGTGCCATGGACGTCTCCGTACTATCGCCACGGCGAAGGCAACACCGCAGCCCATGTCAAAGCCAGCATGATGGGCTCCAACACACAGGTTCTCGTTAGGAACGGCCGCCTGCAACTCGGCACATGGCAGGCAGTTTACTTCTGCGAGTTCGACGGCCCACGATCTCGCAAAGTCTGGGTGACAGTCAGATAGAGATAACTCTTCAAACACCATGGAACTGCTTCCGGTATGCAACACGCGTCGCGCGACCAAGACTCTGTCGGTTTGACGCAGCCCGAGCTGACCCTTAATTTGGGCGCATGAATTCCGTGCGAATGATTGCTTATCATGGCTTGGGACTAACACTTTCTGGGTTGATCTGTATCGCGGCTACTGTTCCCGTTCGGCTCCACGCCGCCGTCTCCGCACCAGAACACGTCCGGCAAATCGACCTCATTCATTTCTCGCACACAGACTACGGTTTCACCGACCACCCCGCCGTCTGCCGCGATTTGCAGGTCCGCTATCTTGACGTGGCGCTCGACACGGTCATCGCCACGCGCCACTTGCCGCCAGAAGCAAGGTTCCATTGGACGGCAGAAACCACAGTCGCCGTCCTCGACTGGTGGCAGCACGCCACGCTTGATCGCCGAGAGGAATTCTCGCAGGCAGTCCGCGACGGGCAAATCGAAGTCACCGCCCTCCCATTCAACAACACCCCTTTCCTCAATGCCGAACAATGGCAAGTGATGACACGCTGGTTGCCTGAAGACCTGTGGAATAATTTCCGACCCCGAACCGCCGTTCAAAATGATGTCAACGGTTTCCCACGCACCGGCGCCAGCGCTTTGCTCGACCGCGGCATCCGTTATCTGTTCACCGGCATCAACAGCGACAGCGGCGGCCCACCCTTCCCGCGCCTGACCACTTTCTGGTGGGAACAACCCGACGGCCGACGTCTGTTCGTCTATATGAGCCTGCCTTACGGGGACGGCTTTTTCCTTTTTGAAACGGTGGAATGGCGCCGTGGCCCGCTGCCGCGAGCCGCCGACGGCACGTATCGACCCCCGCGCGCCGGCGACATTCTCAAAACCGATGAGGACTCGCTCCGCAAAGCTCACGAACGCTGCGTGAGCCGACTGCTCGAGTTCGAGAAAAACGGGTATCGCCTTCCAGTGCTTGCAGTTTCAATGACAAGCATGTGGCGCTACGACAATGACCCGCCTTTCCCGCCAATGTCTGACTTCGTAGCCGCTTGGAACCGATTGGGACTGCAACCCAGCCTGCGCCTGACCACCGTCTCAGAAGCCATGCAAGACCTCGAAAAAGCCGCCGCAGCCACCGCCCCGGAATACGCCGGTGAGTGGACTGACTGGTGGGCAAACGGCACCGCCTGCGCCCCGCGCGAAGTAGCCGCCAGCCGCTTCGCCAAACGTTTCCTCGCCGCTGCCCAATCGCCCGTATTCGGCCCATTGGACGTCGGCACCCGAGCCCGCATGACGGAACTTTGGCAGGACCTGTGCCTTTTCGACGAGCATACGTGGGGCTCCGGCATGAGCGTGGGACAGCCTTACAGCCTCGACGCCCAAGGCCAGTGGAACGAAAAGGCCCGTTTTGCATGGCGGCCCATGGCACTGGCTGAGTGGCTCCTGGGCCAGCGCGCCCGAACGCGGCTTGCCACTGAGGGCGAAGGACTCTGGGCAGCCAATCCTTCCGGCGCGCCTTTCACCGGCTGGGCCACAATGATCACAACCTGCCTGCGCGAGGAAACCCATTCGCTTGTCGATGCTGCCACTGGCACCAGATCGAAGCTGTATTACGAACCCGGCCCTCTTTGGGGCCGACCGTCCAAACCGGCAGACCTGAGTTACGAAGACGTTTCTGCCACGTTACCGGACCGGTCCCCCAATCGGTTCGCGCGATTCTGGCTTGAAAACCTTCCACCCCACAGCACCAAACGCTTTCATCTCAGCCGAGAAGAATCGGATGACACACCAACTGCAACCCCAGCCCCCACAGTAACCACCAACGCCTCCGGCTGGCCCACGGCTGCAATTTGGCCCGGAATGGATAAACCGCTCTTTACCGAAGGCATCGGCGATTTTGTCAGCGTGAGTGTCAACGGTTTTGCCCCGCGCTGGATCGCTCAGGACATCTGGCATGCTCAGGACCAGGCCCGCAAAGCCCAGCTTCAAAAGGAAAAACTCGCTTTTGTCTCCGCAAGTGACGTCGGCTCGGCGACCGTGGAAAGCAATCCCCACACGATTCTCTACACCCAACGCTTCGAACACCCGCGCCTCAAGTGGGGCACTCGAAAATTGGAATTGTGGAAACGCGAACCGCGCGCCCGCTTAACCGTGCGCTTCCATCGGATTTCATCGTTCGACCCGGAACTGCTTTGCATCGTCAGCCCCATGCCGTGCGACGGCACACTCCCCCGTTTCAGCAGCGGAGGCATGGGTTTCACACCGTTCACCGACCAATTACCCGGGACATGCCGCGATTACTTCGCCATCGACGGCTGGGCTCATTACGCCACCTCCGATGGCAGTTGGCTTTGGGTCAGCCGCGACGCCCCTCTGGTTACAATCGACGGTCCCCATCCCAAGTCGCACATCACCACACCGCCTCCACGCACTGGCCGGATGCTCGCGATTGTCTATGACAATTTCTGGTACACCAATTTCCAAGGCGACAGCCCGGGCGTGATGGAGTTTCAATTCGATCTGGCATGGAGGCCAAAACTGGAGAGCGACCAAGCCGCAGATACGTTGGCAAACACACTCGTCACCGACCCTGTTTTGGTCATCAACCCCGCATTGCCCGAAAACCCCGCCATGCTCAACAGACTGTTCACGCCGTAACCTACCGCAGCCCGCCCAAAGTCATAGAAAACTTCCACCTCGCAGCCACCACGCTTTGCCAGCTTGGTCGGCGGATACCGCAGTCCGGAAGACACATGAGAGGTGTGAAACTAGCAAGGACGCGCGGTTCCGGTCCCGATAGTGTGCCGGCAAGTTCGCCAGATCGAAGCTTCTGCACGATAGGTCGTCGCGTTGATGCGGCTGGGGACGGCCGCGCTCACGGGGCCGTTGCTTTCTCCAACACGTTGCGGGAGCGCGGCGATTCTTCGCCGCCCCCAGCCGGTGAACGATCGGCCACCGGATTTGCGTGACT
>JARYMD010000405.1 GCA_029907285.1 Verrucomicrobiota bacterium
CCCGGCGTGGCTGAAGGTCCGGGGGTGCAAGAGCCGGGGCGTTGCCCGTTGGGCGACTTTGGTTCCGGCTACGCCGGACTGGGAAAAACGCGGGCTAAGAATGGCTTAATTCCAAGGATCTGGAGAGGATGGTTTTGGGCGCCGCGGGGAGCGATTCCAGTTCGTCGGGCGAAAGCGTTTCGAGGTAGAGCTCGGCTGCCTCGCGGAGGTTTGCCAGTGCTTCTTCAACGGTGTCGCCATGGGTTTGGCACCCTTTCAATTCCGGGCAATAGGCGTAATAGCCATCCTTGTCTCCCTCAATGATCGCGGTGAACTTGAAGGTTATCATCCTGAGACTTGGTGCTTACTGCAGGTCAAAGTGCAATGTGCATAGAATAATGTGCCAGACACGAAGTCCAAGATTTCGTACCGGTGACCAGTGCCCCATTGCGCGTTGCAAGTCGCACTTTGAGCGTTGAGCGTTATCAACTGGGCCGAGTAATCGGCCCATCGATTGAGAACGCTTCGATGTGGAACATACAACGCACAACTTTCAACCGGATGCACCAAAGGGCGCATACATAGTGACCTCGGACCGATGGCCAGCGCCCACTGACTCTTGTCCCCTGACTCCTGTCCAAGACTTCCGCCCCTTCAGGGCTGGGTGATCAATCCGTCGGACATTATAGCGCCGGATGCCCGGTCGGTCTGAGCCAGAGCCTCGACACAACTACGGGCGCGTGAAGCACGTCAACGGACCTATGGCGCGAAGACAGATCAGTTCAGACGGCGTATCAAGAAACGCGGTTGCCCGTGGTTTCCTGATTGGATAGATTATGAGCGTGCGCGTGAAGATCGGGAGAATTGGCGACGGATTCGGTCTGGTCGTGCCCGGGGAGTTGCTGGAAGTCTTCGGCTTCGGCAGTGTGGCAACAGTTACGGTTCGGGACAGGATAAATCTCGTGGCTCAATCCGCAGCTGCACCTGGCGCGCGAAGGCTGGACGGAGGCTGCACGACAGTTGCACGAGCGAGGCGATGACCTTGCACCGGAGCTTGAACACTGGCTCGAAGCGCCGGACGAACGGGACGCGACCGAGTGCCAGTGGCTCGATTCCGAGTTCCATGAAGAAGTTTGCGGTGTGGCTGGTGCAGCTCGAGTCCACCAAGCCCGTCGAACAATCGATCGGTATCATTTTGGCAGTGGTCAGCCAGAAGGAGCGATATGAACAGGCGTGAGTTTATCAGAAGGACGTTGGCAGCGAGTCTGGCAAGTGCGCTGCCGACAGAAGCAGCTCAATCTGCAGGCCCGATCCCCAAACGAAAGCTGGGCCGGACAGGCGAAAGACTTTCGATTGTAGGGATGGGCGGCATCGTGGTCGTAGGCAGCCCGCAGAACGAAGCCGATCGAATTGTGCGCGAAGCTATTGGCCGCGGTGTGAATTACTTTGATGTCGCTCCCACCTACGGCAACGGCGAAGCAGAGGAAAAACTGGGAAACGCACTGGCAGGTTATCGCGACAAGGTGTTTCTGGCCTGCAAAACCACCGTGCGCGACCGCGAAGGCGCCCGCAAGGAGCTCGAGACTTCACTTTCGCGATTGCGAACCGATCACTTTGATCTTTACCAATTGCACGCCCTCACCACGAAGGACGATGTTGAGAAAGCGCTTGGTGTCGGGGGTGCCATCGAGGCATTCCTCAAGGCGCGTGAAGAAGGAAAAGTCCGTTTCCTTGGGTTCTCGGCGCACTCGGTTGAAGCGGCCCTGATGGCGATTGACCGCTTCGATTTCGACACGGTTCTTTTTCCTTTCAACTGGGTCTGTTTTTACCGGGGCAATTTTGGTCCGCAGGTTGTCAAGGCAGCACGGGCAAAAAAGATGGGATTGCTCGCGCTCAAAGCGATGGCCCGTTCACCATGGCCCGAAGGCGTTAAACGCGACTATCCAAAATGCTGGTATCAGCCGGTGTCAGACCCCGCGGAAGCCGAACTGGCTCTGCGATTCACACTGTCGGAGCCGATCACCGCGGCTGTCCCGCCCGGCGAGTATCGGCTGTTCCAGATGGCCCTGTCGATTGCCGCCCGGTTCAAGCGACTCGGCAGGAAGGAACGTGAATTGTTGCAAGCAAAAGCGGCCGAGCTGCAGCCAATCTTCCGATACCCGCACAACGCTTAGCCCGGAAATCTCACCGGAGTGAAGGCATGGGTGAATGCGAGGGAGTGGCTGGTGAGATTTCCGGGCTGGGGAATATGGAGACTGCCGGAACTGTGTTGGGATCCAGGTTGATTTCCCGGTGGATTGCTTCAAACTCGCGTAAAACCAAACGGCCAACGCCGGATTCTGAAATCCTATGGACGCAAACAGTACCCTTAATCGACGCGAGTTCCTGCGCACAACCGGCCGAGCGGCGACAACCCTCACCGCTGCCTCGAGCATCGCCCCCGCTATTCTCTCCGCCGAATCTTCCACAAGGACAATCGGCGTGGGCTGCATCGGCATCGGGACCCGTGGCGGCGACCTCATCAACTTGTTGGCAGCCACGCCCGGGGTAAAAGTGGTTGCAGTCTCGGACGTCTATGGTCCACACCGCCAGAAGGGCCTCGAACGCAGCCGGAACCCGGACGCCAAAGCTTACGAGGATTACCGTGATCTGCTGGCTGATCCGAAAGTTGAGGCCGTGGTCATCGCCACGCCGGATCATTGGCATTGCCAGATGGTGCTTGATGCGGTCAAAGCCGGCAAAGACATCTATTGCGAAAAAGGCTTCGCGCGAACCCTCGAAGAAGCCAAGCGGATGCGCAACGCGCTCAAGAACAGCAAGGTGGTTTTCCAACTTGGACATCAGGCCCGACAGGCCACCTGCGCCCTGCAGGCAAAGGAAATCATTGCCAGCGGCGCTCTTGGGCCAATCACCCTCGTGCGCACAGGACGATTCAAGTCCACCGAACCGAACCATCCCAACTGGCGCTGGTACGGTTATTATGATCAATGGGAGCGCCCTGATCCCGAGCAGGTCCGGCGAGCCGTGAACTGGGAATTGTGGCTCGGGCCGGCGCCGAAGATTCCGTGGAACGAACGCCATTTCTGGCACTGGCGCTGTTACTACGCCTACGGCACAGGATACGCCGGCGACCTGCTGTCGCATGAAATGGATTTTGCCCAATACCTCCTCGGCCACGGCATCCCCGACACCTGCGTCTGTTCCGGACTGATCGCATTGCTCAACGACGACCGCGAAGTGCCAGACACGTGGGTGGCCGCATATCAGTTCGAGAAACTGGGCCGCACGGTCACTTTCGAAGGCAGCATGAACAGCAATGATCACCAGCCGGTGACGATCTGTGGACGCGATGCCACCCTGCGCTTCGACTCGATCGCGCATGATGTCAGCACGTTCGAAATCATCCCGACCGACCACAACAGGAACAATGCTCTGCCCAAAGGCTACGAGCGCGGAAAAACAGCGCCGCAACCCAATCACATGGTGGATTGGCTGAACTGCATCCGCAGCCGCGGCACGCCGAAATGCTCGACCGATGAGGCGTTCATTGAAACTGCCACGTTCCTCATGTCGCTCAAGGCCCAACAGGAAAAGCGCATGGTGCGCTGGGATCGGGAGCGCGAAGAGATCGTCTGACAGTCTGTCTGCACAACCGTAAGCCTCTCCTGCCGAATCCGTCCTCAGATCAGAATCTGTGAGCAAGTTTCTCGCCGATTCGGAGCGGAGCGCAGATTGCGACGTGAACATTTAGCCCGCATGTTTCGCAGCCCGGCGCAGCTGGAACCAAAGTCGCCCAACGGGCAATGCCCCCGGGTCTTGCCCCCGGACCTTCAACCACGCCGGGCTGGGAAATATGCCCTGCGACTCCGTCGC
>JARYMD010000406.1 GCA_029907285.1 Verrucomicrobiota bacterium
CAGCAGCCGCAAATTGCCGCTCTCTCCAATGTCAAACTCCGCCACCTTCAGGGTCCCTGCCCCAAAGTCGATGCACAAAAATGATTTTGCACCCAACATAAAATCCAGCCACCGTCACGTGGGCGGCCAAAGTTCGCTCAACAAATGCACGCTCGCCCGGGTTGAATCGGCGACATTCCGAGTGTCGTTACTTCAAACCGCGCAAACGGTCAAACAGAAAAATTTGGCGAAAGCGATTTTTTTGCTGCAGCCGCACTTTTGCGGCCTCAGCGCACCCGGGCCTTGAACCAGTCAATAGTCTGCCGCAAACCGGTCGCCAAATCAACTGCCGGTTCCCAATGCAGCAGTTTTCGTGCGCGAGTTATGTCTGGACGCCGCTTTTTCGGATCATCTTTTGGCAGCGGCCGAAAGACTATTCTGCTCTTTGAACCGGTTGCATCGACGATTGCCCTGGCAATGTCAAGAATGCTCAACTCGTGCGGGTTGCCCAAATTCACCGGCAAATGGTCCCCGTGCATCATCAGCCGATACACGCCTTCGATCAGGTCTGAGCAATAGCAAAGGCTCCGAGTCTGTGTGCCGTCGCCATAAATGGTCAATGGCTTCGATCGCAGCGCCTGAAAAATGAAATTTGGCACCACCCGCCCGTCATGCAGCCGCATCCGGGGACCGTAAGTGTTGAAAATCCGCGCAATCCGAGTCTCGAGTCCGTGATAGTTGTGATATGCCATGGTGAGCGCTTCGGCAAAACGCTTCGCCTCGTCATAACACCCGCGCGGGCCGACGGGGTTGACCCGGCCCCAATAGGACTCGGTTTGCGGATGCTCCTCGGGATCACCGTAAACCTCTGACGTTGACGCGAGCAGAAACCGGGCGCCTTTGTGCTTGGCCAAACCAAGCGCCTTGTGCGTTCCAAGCGATCCCACCTTGAGCGTCTGAATTGGCAATTCCAGGTAATCTACAGGGCTCGCCGGCGAAGCAAAATGCCACACGTAATCAACAGGACCGTCAATGAACAGGTACTCCGTCACGTCCTGTTTGATGAACCGAAAAGCCGAATCACCCGCATGGTGTTCAAGGTTTGCAATGGTCCCGGTCACAAGGTTATCCAACACAATCACTCGGTGGCCCTTCGCCAGCAGGAGATCAACCAAATGAGACCCAAGAAAACCCGCGCCACCCGTCACAACCGACACAACCTCGCGTTTGGACCGGCTTTGAGAAACTTGTTTGCCCTTCATTTCGCACCAGTGCCGCTCAAAACAGCAGGAATTGTCCTGAGCAAAATCTTCAAGTCGAGCCAGAGCGACCAGTTGTCAATATACTCCAGGTCAAGCCGCACCCATTCTCTAAAATCCCGGACATTGTTTCGCCCGCTTACCTGCCACAGACACGTCAGCCCGGGCTTGACACTCAGGCGCCGCCTGTGTGCAAGGTCATCGAACCGTTTCACTTCATCCACAGGCAGCGGCCGCGGCCCCACGAGGCTCATCTCACCACGAAGCACATTGAAAAGCTGCGGCCACTCATCAATGCTGTACCGCCGCAAGAATCGTCCCAACGGCGTCACCCGCGGATCGTTTGTCACCTTGAAAACCGGGCCGGTCATTTCATTCAAAACCTCGAGTTCATGCCGCCGCTGTTCGGCGTCTGTCACCATTGACCTGAATTTCAACATCGTAAACGGCTTTCCATTCAAGCCGCTTCGAAGCTGCCTAAACAGAACCGGGCCCGGTGAGGTCAGTCTTATCGCAAAAGCAACAATCAGCATCGGCACCCCCAATGTCAATATTAGCACTGCCGCCCCCGCAAAATCGATCACCCGTTTCACCATCATTGGCCATGAAACCTCCGGCCCGGATCGAAACACCAACGTCGGCCGCCCCATGAAAACGTCAACGGTTGTCTGCGAAATGCGCGTCTTGAAGAAATCCGCCAGCAGCCAAACCTCGACCCCTTCGCGCTCGCAAACTTCAATCGCCTGCTCTATCTGGCCAAAATAAGTGTGTTTCGCAGTCAGAATAACACCATTGGCCGAGTGTTCATGCAACAGGTCAACCAGCTTGTCCACCGGCGCTTCATTCAGATTAAGCTGAGCCACCAACACCAAACCATCATGTCTCCCACGCGCAAGGTCCGCACGCAGCCTGTCCGCGTCATCAGCAGTCCCAACCAAAATCAGTCTCCGCTCGATAAACGACTGGCCGAACTTGCTCCGGCGCCAGTTGATCAGCAGCTCCTCTTTCACTCCAATGAACAGAAAACTGAGCACGCCAAACAGAATGATCACCGACCGCCCAATGTCACTCCTCAACACCCACAAGACCAATACAAGCGCGACCGTCACCGCCGCACAACTCTTGAACAACTGCCAATACGTAAGACGACGCGACGGAACAAGAGGCCGATTGTAAAACCCGTACCCGCGCAATACAAACGGCCCCCCCGGAATCACCAGCAACAACAACCATGCGTACTCGGCAAAAGGCGCTATCGTCTTTGACCCGCCGAGTATCTCGAATTGCCAATGCGACCGCACCCGGTGCGCCACATAAAAAGCCACACCGAAAAGCAGCGCATCCAGAAGCATCTGGACACGACCACGAATTTCTTGTTGGCGCCGCAGCATTGCCGGTCAACCCCGCCCGAACAACCGGGGGGCTTTTCATTTAACACCCTTCACCATTCGATGGCAACGCCCGAAATTCGTTCAAATCGGCTAGCTTCCAAATCTCAAAGTCGGATGCATCTCCAACAACCGCGTTGCCTTCGTAGAAACCTTGTTCGAAACCTTTGTCGCCTGCCCCGCCTACCCCGCGAAATCTCACCGGCCAACCCATCGGATTTACCCATGCTTTCGCTCCGGTGAGGTCTCCGGGCCTTCAAGGCGCAAATGCACGATCGTCGCGCCATCGCCGCTGAACAATGCGCTGTCAAGGTGATAATCGATGACAGCCGGATGTCGGCTCAGCAAAGCGTGCACTGTGCGCTTAAGCGCTCCAATGCCCTTGCCGTGAACAATGCGCACCGTGCAAATGCCCCGCTTTTGGCATTCATCAAGGTAATCAAGCACAAGGTCCTTTACCTCTCTTGGCCTGAACGAATGAAGGTCAAGGACACCGTCAATCGGAATCTCAACCGGCTCCGGGCCGTTTGCAGGAGGCTCTTCTTTGCTGTTCATCGTGAACACCATTATTCCGCCCGAACCTGTTCGACCGCGTGCGCCCGGTTCCTCAGCCGTCAGTTCGGGCATGCACCATCGGAGTCGAGTGTCTCATCCATTCGTCTTTGCCGCAACCTTTGTCCCTGCCTATATCACGAACAATTGGGGATTTGACTAAGTGTTTGCTCCTGAGGCATTTTGCATAGTTTTGCATAGCTTTGCACAGCATGGAAACATCAAATGGCATAAACTACGGCAAACCTAAATTGAGAAAACGCGGCTTCGACCTCTTCCGCCCAGTTGGCGTCAAACCAGACGGCAGACGTGTCCAAAGCCCAAATTGGTCCGTCAGATTCCAAAACCAGGGCAAACGCACTTCCCGCTCTTTCCACACAGCAGATTACAGGCTCTGTCCTCCATAGAGCCAAACAACTGGTTTCCTCTGTCCGCCAGCACGGCTGGGAAGGCAACAGCATCGTTCCTGTGGTTCTCGGGGTTTCCAGAGAGCTTGAACCCAATGTTGCCGGATTGCCCCCAGAAAGCCCTCCCAATTTGCGACCGAGCCACGGAATCTTGCCGGCATCCCGGCCCCGTTTGACATCCGAACCGGGTTGTGCGATGTTGCCGCCAAATAGAGTGACAGACACTTTATTTGGGCGCCCGGTCTGACCCGGATCTGCCCATGCA
>JARYMD010000407.1 GCA_029907285.1 Verrucomicrobiota bacterium
TGCCGTGCGATGTTATCCAATAAACCGTGTCATCAACCCTCGCAGCAGCCTCGATATCCGTTTCGGGGTGTTGGGTGTCGAGCTCGAGGAAACCGCGCAGATCAAACACCTGGACCGGCGGGCCTGGCGCGTCGTTTCGGTAAATCCGAATCCTGCTGTCCTCGTCGCTGGCGACAAGGAAATGATACTGATCGATGGCGGTTGCGGCCGAAGCATCGCACAAGCCGGTGAAAACCAGAAATTCCTGCCGGCTTCGCTGTGCGCAATTGGCATTGTCAACAAACAAGAGCGTGGCGACGACCGGAGCGGCAAATAGCAATGCGTTCATGGAGATAGCATATGTTGTGCCCGTGCCATCGGGTCCAGTCGGGTGCGGTTGCGGGCGCGCATCAAAGCAGCAGAAACGGATGGGGAAACGGCCGATTTCCTACCGTGATCCCAGATACCATTCGTCTGACTCGAGGTCGTGTTTGAGCATGTAAATGCATTGATCACAGCCTCTGACTCTGAAGTAATTTGCGCGTGGCCATTCGGGTTTGCTCTCGACCTGGTACCACCTGTCCAAGATGTCTTCGATTTCGATCATGCGCTGGCCGAGAATGAAGAGCCGCGGTTCTTCCTCGCCTTTGAACCCTGCGTAGCACTGAACTTTGATGGGTGTCAGATGCAATTGACCGGACATGCCGTTGCCGAGAACGGCCCTTCATTAGCGGGTTAATACTGCTGTGTTGCTTCAAACTCCTGGATGGGCACGGCAAATTCGTCGCTGCGCAGCTCTGTCTTGAATCGGGCGTCGCCGGCAGCAATGGCTTTGACAACCACGCGCCACGAAACCGTGCTTTTCGGCTCAAGCAATGGCAATGCGGCCATCGTTATTGACCGGCCGGAAGCGTTGACCTGTGTTGCGCCCTCACCTGAGACGAACTCCTGTTGTTCAGGGACCTCGCAAGAAAGCTTGATGTTCGCAAGCGGCGCCGCCCCCTGGTTAACCACTCTGATTTCGTAGGTCACATTGTCACCCACCTGAACCGGGTCTTCAAGGTCAACGACTTCGAGCAGAATGCCCGCGACTCCGGCCAGCTTCGTTTCGCATGCGGTTTCGGCCGGCGGCGCGCACAAACCCTGCGCTTTCGCAGCAAACCTGAGTTGGCCGGGCTCAGTGGCCGTTAAACTGGCACAAAGTTCGCGGATTGTTCCCGGCGCAAGGTCCTGGAGTTCCCATGACACATTGTTCTCCGACACTGTGCCACCTGCAGCGGCATTCACAACGGTTGCACCGCGGGGAATCGACAGCACGAGCGTTGCCTTCCGTTCGGCTGCCGTGCCGGTGTTCTTCAATGACAGACAGACGTTGAACGGACGTCTGACCTGAGCCTGTGGCGGCGCAGTGCAGGCCGTTTCAAGCGCAGGCGCTTGAACTCTGGTCGCCGCCAATGCCTCTGCATTGGCGCCTTCGGCAGTCGAAACACGCGCGCGGTTCTCGTAGCGTCCCGGTGATGACGCGGTCAACTGCACCTTGAACAGCATGCCCTCGCCGGGTTTGAGATCACCGGCGGCCAAATCCAGAGTTTTCTTGCCGGTTGTGGTTTGCCAACCATCAGGCAGATTGTCTGTGACACGGACATTTGTCAGGGCCTGGCTCGAGGTGTTCCGCACGGTGACACTCATTTCGAAAGGCTCACACAGACTGACTTCGGGCGGCAAGGTCTTGGTCAGGGCGATTGTGAGCCGTTCCGGGCCGAGGTCTTCGAGGTAGAAATTGCTGCAAGCCTTCGGCGTGATGCACTGATAACGCCGTCCCTTCGACCTGAAATCAAACGCGTAGGCATCTGCGGGTTTGTCCCCTGCCCAAAGAACTTCCACAAGCGCCACCGGCTGCCCGTTCTTACGCGCAGACATGAACGGCATCCGCGTGCCAACGGTGATTTTGTGTTCCCTGATCTCCGCTGTGGCGGCGGCTTTGAACAGATCATCAACGTTGCCCTGCCAATTCACCTGCCTGAGGATCGACTCGATATCCGGCCTGAGTTTTTCGTTCGAGAACAGATTGCGCAGGTCTTGAGGCGTTTTTAGCGGGGGAGCAAAACGCGTCGAAGGATTCCCAAGACGCACAGCGCGGTGTTGTTGGGCATGGCATGGTTCGACCGCCCAGCAACAAACGATCCACGCCAGAACACAAGCAACAGACAAACATGTTTTCATGCGCACTTCCGATGATTGGCGCCGCGGCTGATCCAAAAGCCGCCCCCGCCGATGTTTTACATGTGCCGAGCCCCCTTCCCGTGAGGCGAGCCACGCCCTCTCAAACCTTGAAGCTCGGCATTGCTCACGTCACCAAGGCTGCCAGAATTTGCGTCACAGTCACTCCCAATCGCAAATTGACTCGACGTACTGCGCCGAGCCGTCACGCAGCCAACCGTCGAGTTGCGCCTGATCCTTCAATTGCTGGCCGCGGAAGCGTGGCACGACCGCATACCCGCACTGCACCTCCTGCAGTCCGGTGATGTCAACCCACAGCTTCTCAAACTGGCAAACGGGGAAAATGTCTTCCTGGCCGTGGCCCCACCGTTTCTTGACCTCTTTGATGGTGATGTAAGTTGGCACCCGGGCGGTCATGGACCGCACCGCAGCAGCGACTTTGTTGGAATCACCGAGCTCTGCCCGGCCAAGTCCAAACACTGCGAGCAAACGGTCAATGTCGATCCAACAGGTGTTCGAGTTGTAATACCTGAGATTGAATTCGTCTTCTTCGCGGGGCATGGCAAGCCCTTCGACCAGCCGGACACGGCCGTTCACGCGCGCCAGCCCCCCACCTCGATCTTCAATCCTGCGCCCGATGACCTCAAAGGTCACGCATGCGTTCTGTTGAATGTGAAGTCCGAGAACTGCCGGGTCCGGATCAGCCCCGACAGTGTCAACGTTGTGCACCATGAGGTGTTTCAATTGCGGGCGCTGCTCGAGCAACGCCTTCAAAACGCCGTTCCGCAACAGATTTGGCACCTCGTACCAATGCCCAACCGGATGCAAACACTGCGAGGGAACGTTGTCGGTGTAATCGTTTCCTTCGCCCATCGACCGAGCCCAATTGATGAGCGCATTGCGCAGGCTGTCGCGGACCTTTTGCTGTTGCTCGTCCAGCACCTGCTGCGCCGTTTCTTCCCAGAGGAATCTGAGGTCCCGTTCCATTGGGACCAGTCGGAGACCGATTGCGCGGCCCGGGGAAAGCATGAGCGGCCCCGGATAGTTGAAGTTGCCGACGCGCTCCAGCCATTCCCGGATTGCGCCATGTGTCAGGTAACTGGTTGTGATTATGTGCGGCAGAGGCGTGCCGCAAATCCGCCCCGTCCGTCTGCTCTTTGCAAGGTGAGTTTCCAAGAATGACCTGTGGCGCCCGGCGAGTTTGCAAAACGGGTGCAGCCCCTTGACCACGCCTGCGCCTTGCGTCCATCTGCTGCCGATGCCTGCGGCGAGCGTCACAACTGCAACCTCGCCCTGCCGCAGCGCTTCCAGCCCCGCCTCACGGCAGGTGTCAGGAAGACCGGCTGTTGCATCGGCCACGTCGCCGGCTTCAACGTCGCGAATATCGGCGTTCACGGGCAATCGGTTTTGGGCAAGGCCAATCCGGCCATTTCGCAGGTCTTGCCGAATCTGCTCGTGCTGGATGCGGTCGAAACCGTAGCGTTCGAGCAACGCTTCGAGGGTGTCTGTGGCGCCTTCTTCGGTCTTGAGTCGCGGCACCAATCTGTCGAAAAGCACCTGAACCATGTCATTCAGTTCGGGGCGCGTTCGACAGGCAGCAGCGAATTTGTCCAGCTCGATTCGTCTCAACGGTGAAAGCTGCTCGG